>CBDAFK010000129.1:0-22536 GCA_965195235.1 uncultured Desulfobacterales bacterium
GTTCTCTAACAAAAAAGATACCGCGCATTATAACCGTTGAAGAAAATGTTCGTCAGGGAGGATTTGGAAGCGCGGTTCTGGAATGTTTAAATGATGAAGGTATAACAGGTTTTTGCCTTGAACGTATCGGCATACCTGATATCTTTGTTGAACATGGCTCCCAGGATTTTCTCAGAAAAAAATACCAGATAGACGCATCTGCTATAGTTGATGCGGCAAAAAAAATGGTAATAGTTTAGCTACGTTGGTGGATTCGTTGCTTACGCTCCTTAATCCACCCTACGATTCAGGCTGCCACGTAAGTTTGTAGGGTGGATTAAGCGAAGCGAATCCACCGAAAACTGTAAATTCAATCAGCCATAGAGCCAAAATGGCAGGAAGTATCCTGTTTTAAGTTGGTAGCCAGTAACGAGCAACACCCCCCTAAATCCCCCCTTGAGGGGGGATTTAGGGGGGTGTTAACGAGTAACAAACAACCAATGCCGCCGAAAACAAGACTCGACCTGATAATTGTGGAAAAAGGACTGGCGCCAAGCCGGCAACGCGGACGTGCCCTGATTATGTCCGGGAAGGTTCTGGTAAATAATCGCCCGGTGGATAAGCCGGGCGCTGTTGTTTCACAAGATGATGAAATAACTATTAAAGGAGAGGATATCCCCTATGTAAGCAGAGGGGGCCTTAAACTTGAAGAAGCTTTGCATGCTTTTAAAATAGATGTTAAAAATTTTGTCTGTCTTGATGTAGGGGCGTCAACCGGCGGATTTACAGACTGTTTATTGCAACATGGGGCGGCTTGTGTGTATGCCGTTGATGTCGGATATGGACAATTGGCCTGGAAGCTTCGGCAGGATCCGCGCGTCGTGGTTATTGAACGGACAAATATCCGGCACATGCCTGCTGAAATAATTCCCCAACCTGTTGATTTTATTACAATAGATGTTTCATTTATTTCCTTAAAAATAGTTGTTCCAGCAGTAATTAAGTTTATGAAAAAGGCAGGCATTATCCTTGCCCTGATAAAGCCCCAGTTTGAAGTCGGCAAGGGAAAGGTTGGCAAGGGAGGCGTAGTTCGTGACAAAAAACTGCATGGTGAAGTGATAAAGGATCTTTCAGATTTTTTTATCAAAACAGGTTTTTCCTGCAAATCTGTCATGCCATCTTCAATACTCGGCCCTAAAGGGAACAGGGAATTTATGATCGCAATTTCTTTTGATAAGGCTTGCTTTTTATAAGTTAAATGAACTTATAAAATCCCAAATTTCAAGCATCAAATTACAAATAAATCCCAAATTTCAATATTCAATGACCAAAACATATACGGATTTGGGATTTTGAATTTTGGTCATTGTAATTTATTTGATATTTGTGATTTGTTATTTGTTATTTCAGGAAAGGAAATTCCTATACTATCAAGTTAGATCGCTTCGCTAACAGTTTTTTTTGATGAGGCTTGATTTTCTTTGGTTAAAAATATAAATATATTTTTTTGTTTTATGATTTTTTAATATTCTACCGGAGAGGAGTTTAAATGATCGACATGACTGAAAACTTAAGAAATATCGCTTTTGTATCACATGGTGGCGCTGGAAAAACATCTCTTGCTGAGGTTATGCTTTTTAATGCAGGCGTTATCAACAGGCTTGGACGTGTTGAGGACGGCAATACAGTTATGGATTTTGAGCCGGAAGAGCTTAGACGCAATACAAGTATCAGCGCTGGATTCCACCAATTCAAATGGGGACAGCAGGTTATTTCCCTTATGGATACCCCGGGAGATCAGAATTTCTTTTCAGATACCAAAAGCTGCATGCAGGCTGCCGATGGAATTGTTGTTTTGATTGATGCCGTTGATGGCGTCAAGGTGCAGACCGAGATGGCATGGGATTTTGCCGAAGAATTCAACCTGCCTTGCATAATTTTTATAAATAAAATGGACAGGGAGCGGGCCGATTTTTTCCGAACTTTTAAAGATGCGGCAGAGTGTTTTAAACCAAAACCGATCATATTGCAGCTTCCAATAGGAACTGAAGCAGATTTTAAAGGGCTTGTGGATCTTATCAGGATGAAAGCATATACCTATGATACTGACGGAAAGGCAACAGAAGGGGATATTCCTTCTGATATGCAGGAGATGGTAGAAAAAGAGAGGGAAGCCCTGGTTGAAAATATTGCCGAGACAGATGATGATTTACTTGAAAGGTATCTTGACGGAGAAACTCTGTCCGATGACGATATCATAGCAGGTTTAAAAAAAGGTGTATTATCGCGAGCAATTGTGCCTGTTCTTTGCGGATCGGCTATAAATAATATCGGCATTGATTTATTATCCGATACAATTGTTAAATGCATGCCTTCACCTGTTGATAGAGGCGTTATAATATGCACTGATCCTGAAGGCAAAAATGAAATCAGGCAAAGTCCTGATCCAGACGCTCCATTTTCAGGTTTTGTTTTTAAAACCGTGGCAGACCCGTATGCGGGCCGGCTATCAATCTTCAGAATTGTTTCAGGAACTCTTGGAGGTGACGGAACCTTTTATAATGTAAATAAAGACTCAAAGGAACGCTTCACCCAGTTGTTGAGGCTTGCAGGAAAAGAACAAAAACCAATAACAGAGGCTGGGCCGGGTTCTATTGTCGCTGTTGCAAAACTTAAAGATACAACTACTGGCGATACCCTTTGTGATGAGGCCAATAAGATTAAATTCAAATGCGCCGACCCTCTTCCTCCGGTTATCTCTTTTGCTATTGAGCCAAAATCAAAGGAAGATGAAGACAAGATATTTACCTCTCTCTCCAAGCTTCTCGAAGAGGATATTGCCCTGAAGCTTACACGGAATTCTGAAACAAAGGAGATTCTTCTGTCAGGAAGGGGGCAAGTTCATATCGAGACTGTTGTCGAGAAGCTCAAAAGGAAGTTCAATGTTAAAGTAAATCTCAACACCCCTAAGGTTCCATATAAAGAAACAATCAAGAAAAAGGTCAGGGTTCAGGGAAAACATAAAAAACAATCAGGGGGCCACGGCCAGTATGGTGACTGCTGGATTCAGATAGAGCCGCTTCCCAGGGGGAAAGGTTTTGAGTTTGTCAATTCAATTGTAGGGGGCTCAATTCCAAAGACTTACATTCCAGCGGTTGAAAAAGGGGTTATAGAAGCGTCACAAAAGGGTGTGCTTGTCGGGTTTCCCTGCGTGGATTTCAAAGTTATACTTGATGACGGCTCCTATCATGCTGTTGACTCTTCTGAAATGGCATTTAAGATTGCCGGTTCTATTGCCTTTAAAAAGGCTATTGAAGCGGCCAATCCTGTTTTGCTTGAACCTATCATGAAGGTTTCTATCATAACGCCTGATGAATATATGGGTGACATCATGGGAGATCTTAACAGCAGGCGCGGCAGAGTCCTGGGTATGGACAACAAGGGTAAAAATCAGATTATCAATGCCACTGTGCCGATGTCTGAATTTCTTACCTATGCTCCTGATATCAAATCAATGACAGGCGGTCGCGGCATGTTTTCCATGGAATTTTCTCATTATGATGAGGTTCCGGCGCAGATATCACAAAAGCTTATCGAGGAGATAAAAAAGAGTAGAGAATAAAAAAGTGCCTAAAGTGAGCTAAAGTGCCTAAAATGCCTAAAGTTAATGAGTCGCTACGCTCCATTTTTTATAAATTGATAGAATACCTTAACTTTAGGCACTTTAAGTACTTTAGGCACTTTAAGTACTTTAGGCACTTTAAGTACTTTAGGCACTTTCCTTAAGCCCGCAATGCCGTATAGCGCTTTCATCCAGCATCAAAGGCAGGCCTCCGCGCTCAGATGGAATAAATCCAAAAGACTTTTTCCATACCTCGTCATCTTCCATGCAAAAATAGACAAGAACATTAGGGGCTGCTTCCTTTATCCATGATACCATCTTTTGATAAAGATCAATACGAAGCGGTTTAAAGTAGCGCATCTTATTGTCAAGGCCGGATATAAATTCCCCATATATTATTTTTGAACCAGGAAACCGTTTCTGAATAACCGGTTTTAAGGCCGGCATAAATCTAAAAGTGCCAAGGCTTATCCATACGATATTTTCAGGAGATACTGTGGAAAAAAGCTGGATAACCACCTGCCTGTAATCCTCTTCGCAACCATCATAAATAATCATTGGATCAAAATGAAAGGCCAGCGGATATCCCCATGACTCGCATTTTGCAGCCGCATTCAGTCTTTCGGAAAGAGTGGTTGTGTGACGTTCCTCATTGCTGATAACTGCATTTGTGTTAAGTGACCATGAAACTATTGTCTTGCGATTATGATCGAGATTTTTCAGCCTTTCAATTGCAATTGTTTTGGTCTTTAGCTCTAACACGGTGGATGACTGCCCTGCAAATTCAGGAACAAGCAGACTTGACAGGTCAGTCCACCACTCCCAGATCATGCTGTCTGTAAACTCTCCGGTCCCTACCCTTCTCACCCTCTTTTTTTGAAACAGGCTGTCCAATTCTGACAGCATATCATCATGGTTAACAAAATACTGAAGAGCAGGCGGATGAAAATATGACTGGAGTATGCAGTATGAGCAGTCCATAGTGCAGAAGGTGCCGATGTGCAATATTTGGTAGCCACAACAGGTATAATAGCGGGTTCCAGGACATGGTCTGATAAAAGCGCCCTTATTTTTGGTAAGGAAAAGAATCTCTTTCCCCTTTTTAACAGGATCGTCTGCTGACGAGACCAATCCAAAGAATTCACGCGCATCCTGAACCGTTTCAGACGGCAGATTAAGACGCGATTTTATAGAAATAACCTCGGGCGAATCAGCGACCTCCTGATCTATATAAAGCTTTAAAAGCGGCATAAGTTTAAAATAGGTAAATCAGCCTTATAAGTCAATGCACATTTCTTTTCCATCACGCACCTGCTCCAGCAGCTTACGAGGGTACTATTTTTGAATAGCGACCTTTAATAACAGGTCACCTCTCTGTCCGTGAGGCGCATCTTTCCCCAGCCCTTTCAGCTTCAGCAGGCTTCCTTCTTTCATGTCCGGTGGAACAATTACTTTAAAAAGCCTTTTCTGAAAACCCCAGGGGATGTTTACCAGCTTCTGTGTTCCTGCAATGGCTTCAAAGGGTGTAATTGTTATTTTGCCGTAAAGGTTCGGGTCATTTGGCATTCCGACAGGCCGGATAACCTGCAGGCGGTAAGACTTCTTTTTTTCGGTCATCCTGCGCAGCCTGCCGCTGATACTGCCTTCGGGCAGGGCAAGAAATAGTTTTAAAAAAATTATGCCGAAGATAAATCCGCCTATGTGAGCCCACCATGCAATGCCTGTCATTTGGCCGTGGCTTCCTGCGGCGCTTAAGAACTGAAAGACAAACCAGATACCCAGAAAGAAAAATGCAGGTATCTCAATAAAATAGGGTATAAAAAATATCGGTATAAGGGTCAGTATCTTTGCTTTTGGAAAGAGAATAAAGTAGGCTCCCATTACTCCTGCAATTGCGCCACTTGCCCCAATTGTCGGCATTGTCGAATTGAAGTTGAAAGCAAGGTGAGAAAGGCCTGACGTAAGACCGCATATCATATAAAAAGCCAGATAGCGCAGGGGACCCAGGCGTTCTTCAATATTATCGCCGAAAATGTAAAGAGACCACATGTTGCCAAGAAGGTGCCAGAATCCACCGTGAAGAAACATGAAGGTAATTAGTGAGACAATCTGCTGGCCTGTCGTAAAATAAGATGCAATTTGGGGAATGGTGTAACGGGCCGGCACAAGTCCATATATGTATATAAAGCGTTCCAGCCCTGGTCCCTGAGAAAGCTCTATTAGGAAGAATACCACGTTGATGGCGATGAGGGCATTGTTGACTATGGGATAGGTTTTGGTGGGGATTGTGTCGCGGATTGGTATCATTTGTTATACTTGCAGAATTATGCCATTCCTGTGAATTCAAAGCCTAATTTTGTCTGAAATTTCTCTATCCTTTTGAATATTTCTTTTAGCATTGTCTGTTCTATGCGTGATAAATTTTTTGGGTTGATATAATTATCAGGTTTTTCATTGTCTTCGATTACCGATGCAACCTGTCGTATGAATCTTAACTGCATCAGGAAGCTGTACGACTGTTCTATTTCATTATACTCCTGCCAGGATAAAACTTTTTTTAAATAAAGCTGATGCAGCCTTTCCTGGGTATTAGTCTCTTGAATCCTGTTTTTTAGCGCATATATCCTTGCAAAATCAACAATTGGTGTCATGGCGCTTTTTATATCAAAAGAGTTCCGGTGTTCACCTTTTGACTCGACAAGTAAATTCCCGAAAAAACCGATAGGAGGCTTAAAATGCAGGGCATTTTCTGTAAGGTGGCGAAAAAAACCTGCCCACCCGACAAGAGAATCAAAGAGGTGTTTGCGAAGCCTTGTTATAAGATCCATATCCCCATACGCTCCACGAAAATCGAAAAAAATACTTGATTGAAGCAGATCTTCAGGTTCTGCAGCATGAATCCATGCTGAAAAGTATTCTTTCCAGGCAGATAATGACTGGCACCATTTGGGGTTTTTTGCCATTACATCCCCCTTGCAAAAGTCATATCCTGCCTGATCAAGCCAGGTACAGACCGTTTCCCCAAGCTTTAAAAAATAGCTCTTTACCCTTTCTTCTGATTCCTTTGATACATCTTCAAATATTATTGCATTATCCTGATCTGTCTTAAGAGTCTGTTCCTTTCTCCCCTCGCTTCCCATAATCATGAATACAAATCCGGCTGGCGGCCGGCCTAATTCATCTATTGCAAACGAGATCAGTTTATCTAAAATAGCATCTGAGATTGTTGTTATGAGCCTTGTCACATTCTTTGCTTTAGCCCCGCTGTTTATCAGGCTCTGGATTAATTTAGGCAACTGTCTGTGTTTGTCTATGACTTTTTCAATGCTGTCCGCTGTGCTGATCTCGCGAATAAGAAATAGCGGTGACTGTCCCTGAGCTGCAACCAGGTCACTATTGGTTACAACGCCTACAACTTTTTCATCGGCATCTGTAACAGCAAGATGTTTTATGTTTCTCTGCATCATTGCCATAAGAGCCTCAAAAACAAGGGCCTTGTCTGAAATTACACTTAAAGGAGAAGACATTATCTCAGAAACAGCCCTTTTAATATCAACCCCTTTTGCAATAACTTTCATTCTCAAATCAGTATCAGTAACTACACCCACAAAATCACCACCAGGTTTTTTTATAAAAATTGAACTGCATCTATTACTGCTCATAACTGATGCTGCTTTCTGGATTGAAAGCTCTGCATCACAGAAAACCAGGTCCCTGGTAAAAATGTTTGCGACAGTCTGGCTGAAAAATTGCGGAGACTCCTCTTTCGACCGGATACTCTTTGCAACGACCCCGGCATAAGACCTGTTAAGCATCCGCTTGCCAAAAGCATCGGTAAAATATTCGGAAAAGACCGCATGCCGCATGCAAGTATCTAAAAAACTCTTTTTGGGGAGAATATAAATATCCGAATCTTCATTTATTTTCAGCGTCCGAACAGCAATTCCATCATTTAAAAGCATGGAAATTCCGCCACAAATTTCCCCTTCACTTAAGAATACATGCAGCGTTTTTTTACCACTTTGTTCATAATACCGTTCGGCAGAGCCTTTTTGAATTATATAAAGACATTCAATCATTGATTGCTCCTGAACAAACAAGATTGTATCTTCAGGATAATGAACCATAGAAACTTCAGAAGCTATTTTTCTAAGCTCCTCTTCAGGAAGAAAAGAGAACGGAGCCACACCTGATAAGAATTTAAAAGCCTGGCTGACCATGGATTCGCCTGAAACCTTTATCGGTTTATGATCATAATTGTTGTCTGTCATTAATTTATCCATAAGTTAGGGGTAAGGATTAGAGGATTAAGGATTAATCCTTAATCCTACATTTTAATCCTCTAATATTTAATACGGCTGTAATAGGTTTTTCGAGAAGCTTTTCGGGCCTCTTTTAAAGTATATATCCCCATTTTAGCGAGAAGTGGAATCAATTTAATAAATATTTCACCTGTTGCGATTGCATCCCCCAGCGCTGTGTGCCTGCCGACAATGCTTACGCCAAGACGCCCGGCAATGGCCTCTAAAGTATGATCTTGCTGGGCTGGATGGACAACCGCTGAAAGCAGCAATGTATCCAGCACAGGATTTATGAATTTTACACCTGTTTTTGCTTCATATATTTGCAGCATTCGCATATCAAAGGCTGCATTATGAGCGACAAGAACAGTATCTTCAGCAAACCGATCAAACAGGGGCAATACCTTGTCGATAGTTGGCTGGCCTTTAAGCATTTCCGGTTGAATACCATGGATCTGCGTTGATTCAAAAGGTAAAGACCGCTCTGGATCAACAAACTGATCAAAGCATTCATCCTGCAATAACCGGCCATTTACTACCCGAATAGATGCAATGGAGATGATTTTATCTCCTCCAGCCGGGTCCAGACCTGTAGTTTCAGTATCAAAAACCGCAAATGTAATTTCAGTCAACAGCCGATCGTCCATTTCAGAACTCTGGCCGGGCTGATTAAACATGTCAAAATCATAAAATTCCGGCCGGCTTTCCGGTAAAATCGTTATGTTTCTAATCTTGTCACGCTCGAATGTTTCAACAGCGGGTAAAAACAGGCGAAGATAGGACATTTTTTGAGCAGTATCAGTCGTGTTGTCGCACGAATGGGACCATATCTCCGCATTATTGTGAGATATCACCTCTTTTAAGGTCATTGAGACCTCTTCGTTTTTGATGATTAACACATGCTTGCTCCATGCCCGCAAGGTTTCAATTTTTACAGGATCTCCCTGCCAGATGTAATCAAAATTTATAAACCGCCCATTTCTTTCGAGTTTACAGGTAAATTCTCTATGCTCTGTTTTGCTTTTCAATTTATTCAGCACAAAAAGCATGGCAAAAATAATAGAATACGCATCAACCTTAACCCAGTTTTGCTCGTCAGATTTTTCAATATTAATAATAAGACCCAGTTTCTCTGCGGCCTTGGTTTTAATCGAGCAGGCAAGGTCAGAGTCAAGCATGGGAAAAAGAGGCCACTGAGTTTTAACATTAATTGAATAATCTGAAACGGTTTTATCAAGAATATCCCCTAAGCTAATCGATTCTTTGTGTATAATCTTTCTGAACTGCTGAAGCTGCTCTTTATCCATATCAGGATATTCAAGTATGGCTTCAATTGTGGACCTGATGCCTGTTAGAGAAGAACGGATGCTCTTTGTAAGGGACTGGAATAGAGAATTAATTCTGCGATCTGTTTCGATCTGCTGGCTGATATCGTTAAAGATGATGATAAATCCTGTAAACTTTTTCAAATGGCTTAAAACAGGGACTACTTCAGCGCGCAGGAGTTTGCTCCATTTGCCCACAATAACAAAATATGAGGCTACATTTGTCTGTTTATGCTTTAACTGGTCGGCGATTTCGTCTAATGAATGGGTAATGAGGTTTTTGTCGATAACATTGAAAATGGAACGGCCCAGGCCGACAAATCTATCCTGGTCTCTGATCAAAGATCTTCCGGATCCAGATTCAGTCTTATAGCCTGGAAAACCTATTGTATTAGCCTCTGCGAGGAACTCTTTGGCTTTTTTGCTATATAATATAATCCGTCCTTCTGCATTACAGATAACCAGCCCTTCTGGTAATTCCGACATAATGGCCGCCAGCATGTTTTTTTCTTCTACAGCCTTTGACTTTGCAAGATTGATTTTCTGATCGATATTTTTTTGCAGCTCTTCAAAACGATCCGCTCCTTCATTAATGATTTGAGCAAGCCTCATTATATCTTCACTGCCTTCAAGCTTTATTCGATGTGAGGGGTTGACCGAATTTATCAAGGTGGTTTCTTCAACAAGTTTGCTGGTGGGAATAATATAAACATTAAAAATAGCATCAAGCGCAAACCCCAATCCTGCCAGCATAAGAAAAACAGCGCTGAAAATATACAGGAAATATTGTTTGATAATGCTGATTAAAAAGAACTTTTCTTCCAATGACAAATGATGCCAGAACAAAATAAACAGGCTGGAAATAATTATCAAGGTGATTGCGATAGAAACAGCCGCAAACCACCAGAACTTATTTCTTGGATTCATCAGTTGTCTTTCAGTAACTTTTTAACCTGTTTCATTATTTGTGCATTAGAAAAAGGTTTTGTAATATAAGCATCTGCGCCAAAAGCCATACCTTTGGCAATATCCACATCTCGCACCTGGGTGGTGACAAGGATTATTTTAATGTTTTGCCACTCTAAATTTTCACGTACCATCTGGCAAATCTCAAATCCGTCAAGACCGGGATGTATGATGTCGAGCAAGATCAGGTCTGGTTTAAATTTTGATATTTTATCAATAGCCTCTTCACCGTTGGAAGCTGCCATAACATTGTAATTGTTTTGCTCCATAAGGAACTGAAGCGGCACAGCTATACTCGGTTCGTCATCCACGATAAGTATTTTTTCTGGCATGCAGCTCAATTCCTCAATCCCTCAATTCCTCAATCCCTCAATTCCTCAATTCCTAAATTCCTCAATCCCTAAATCCCTCAATCATATCCCTTAACCAAAAACACCCCATCCAAACGCCGCTGTCCATAGTATCGAAAAACCAACAAGGACTATCATCCAAATATCTTCTTTTTTCATGATTATATTATCTCCTCAGCTAAACTTCTTTTACCACGATCATAGTATCTTTATCTGCACGTTCGATCTGTTTCTCGGTTGAGGTAGCCATTTCAGCCTTAAAGCAAAGAGCCCACATCATAACGATTCCTAAAATCCACCAGAATATCTGCCATGACCAGAGATGTGGAAATCCACAGAATGAAAATGCCTTGTTGCCAAGAATGCATGCCGGACCTATGGCAAAGAAATACCACAAGGGCACGATAATCTTCATGGCTTTGCGCCATTTCCTGCCGGATTTACTTGGCAAATCAATATCATCAAGAAAATTTCGAACCTCTGACTGCCTTTTAATGGTCTCTTTATCATCTTTCATCCCAAGACCTCTGCATAGATATGCCACTAAAAGCCCAACAAATACACCCCAGAATGCGCAATGCATAGAGAGCGGATTCGGGAAAATTTTATATGTAACAAAAACAGATACCATACCGGAAAGGACTCCCAGCAGAGCTCCTATGGCTGGAAACCTGAATCCCCAAAGAGTCCCGAGGAGCAGTATATACATAACAAATCCAAAGGCTGTTGCCAGAGCTCCTAAAATTACCAGAGCAGCTTTTGAAGTAAGTCCCACTACAAGAGCAGCAGCGGTAAGAAGAGTGGCCATAAGTCTATTAACCCAGATCTGTTCGGCATGAGTTGCCTCCTGCTTCTTGATATATCGCCAATAGATATCACGTAAAAGGATAGAGCCTCCGGTACCGATATATGGCGCTGCTGTGGAATGTATGGCAGCTATAGCTCCGACAAAGACTAATCCAAGCATAAACGGCGGGAGGAAGTTTTGCATAAGAAGCGGCACAACAGCTTTATCGGTCAAGTCGGCAAAAGCGGCAACGCCGGTAACCTGAAGTATTCTTGCTCCAAAGCCCTGAAAAGCTGTGAAGAAAAAAAGCGCAAATCCAACTAGAAAGGTTGACATAAAGGCCTGCTGCCAGGCAAGCGGCTTTGGAGACTTCAATCCAAAGGTCCACATGGTAAAAGCAGGAGATGATTGTATGCCCATTAATGCAAACATATAGGTCAGGATCATCACAGATGTCCATCCTCCTCCAAGTCCGAAATTAATTATTTTTGGCACTTCGAGGTACCTGTCTTCAAGAGTGGCGACCTGCACAGCAAACTTGCTCCAACCGCCAAAGTGGCCAAGCACAAAAGAGCCAAGAATAATTATACCGCCCACAAGAAGAACAAATTGGATTACGCCGACCCATGTGCTTGCTTTAAGTCCACCAGTGACCACATAGAACCAGACTATAAAGGCAAGAAAAATAGCGCCAAAAGTAAAAGGCACTCCCGTTATTACATGGAAAAGGGCGCCCGCGGCCATCAGTTGAACAGCGGAATAAAACACGGCATACAAAACCGCTGTAATAACTACGAGAAAACGTATTACCTCATTGTTGTAATAATAAGCATACATATCTCCGGGTGTGATAAAGCCATATCTTTTACCCATAAACCACGTTCTCTTGGAAAAAAATGTTCCTGTTATAGGAATTGTAAGAACATAAAATGAAGCAAAAGCGTATGCAAGACCATCTCTCCAGATTAATCCAGGATGACCGATAAATGTCCACCCGCTGAAGGAGGCTGCTGTAGCTGCGAGTAAAAAAGCAAAAAATGGTATGGACCTGCCTGCAATGGCATATCCTG
Organism: uncultured Desulfobacterales bacterium; assembly: GCA_965195235.1. Lineage (GTDB taxonomy): Bacteria > Desulfobacterota > Desulfobacteria > Desulfobacterales > ETH-SRB1 > Desulfaltia. Next base: position 12,401 of record CBDAFK010000129.1, read on the forward strand.
CAGAGGTTTTTTCAGTAAAATATCCTTTTAACCCCCAGTAAAAGCAATAGACAATATAAATCCCCAACATTATATAAACCCAGGTAGTTCCGCTCATTTTCCCTCCAAGACAATTATTAAACAGTTAGACTCAAGAAAAATTATGACTTCTTTAATGTTATTAGATAATTATAAAAATGATAACACAGAGAATAAGAAATTGAAAGCAGAACTTGCTTTTTAAAAACCGCTCCTCCTTTCAGCGATTTAAACGACTATGAGTTCAGATTTTTGTCGAAGAATTTGATTAAAAGCGGCTGTGTTAAGTATGGAGAAAATAATGAAGTGCGTTAAGTTCGGGGAAAGTTACTTTTTATACATCCTTTGTTGCGCATCGATTTCAGGCGCTCTGAGCAAACGTTCAGCTTCGGGTTTTTTAAGCTCTGCTTCAATATAATCCGCTCTGTCGGCGATTGTGGACGGTTTATCAGAGACATTGTGGAGGAACCTCCAGATTAAGCCTGGTCCTTCAGCAATTTCAGGATTGAGTTCGAGCGCTTTTCTATAGTCTTTTACCGCATCCTCGTAATTGCCTGTCCGGTCGTTTAAGATGCCACGGTTAGCGTAAGCTCCGGCAAAGTTCTCATCAAGTTTAACAGCCATGTCAAAGGACTCCTGTGAGCCTTTGAAATCATTTATCTGCATGAGAGTTATAGCCCTGCCGTGATGGGCCTCTTTGTATCCCGGGTATTTGGCCAGGACTTCATCAAAAACTTTCAGTGCCTCGTTATATTTGCCGTCCTGTAAATGCTTATTTGCAAGACGGCACCTGTTTTCGCCGGGAACATTTTCATGTGCCATAAACTGGAAATAGTAATATCCAAAGACAACTAAAACAAAAAGCCCTATTGCTGCGGTTAGTAAATTTTTATTCATTTTGACAGGAAATATTGAGATATAAGAATTTTGTTAAAGATAAATGCAAAGGTTACTACGATAAGTGCAGTCATCGGTATGATCTTTTTTTCTATTTCCTTTCTTTCTTCCTCTGTAAGCTCCCTTTTAAGTTTCCGCTCAGCCTTCCTGATCCTCTGCACAAAAATAAATTTCCTGGTTGGCCTGAAAAGGATCGCTGCCAGTATGATAGATGAGATCAAATACCATATTAATAATCCGGTCGTCAATTTACCTCCCAGTAAAAGCAGGGCTCAGTCATTCTCTCCCATAACATATTGGAACAACATTTATTCATGTAAATTTTAGATTCTCACGCAAGCGCTAAGTAAATAGGAAAGAAGATAGGGGAAAGAGGGTTAGGTTGAATGGGGATTTAGGGATTATGGAAAGAGGAAACATGTCCGTCAATTATCCTCTATCCTATTTCCTCTATCCTCTATCCTATTTCCTCTATCCTATTTCCTATTTCCTCTATCCTCTATCCTCTATCCTATTTCCTCGTTTATAATTTAGGAGTCAGGTTAAATGGTTCAAGGTTCAGAGGTTGTCAACCCTGAACCTTGAACCTGTAACCGTAAATCTTATACATCTTTTAGTTAAGGTTTGTCTACATCTAATCGTGCTTTTTTAATATCACCTATGTCTTCCGCGAGAACTTCAACCTCTTTTGTAGGAATGGTTGACATTTGCATCTTGTATGCAAGGAAAAACATCATGCAGACACCGAGCGACCACCAAATGATCTGCCACGCCCAGATTGAAGGAATGCCGAATATCCAGGTGGCAGAGTTGTTAGGATTACCGAATATGGTATTTCCGATAACAATACCTGGTCCCTGGGCAAACATGAACCAGACAATTACAGCAATCACTGCCAATGGGACAAGCCTCTTTTTCTTTTCGGGCAAACCTGCGTGCTCTTTCAGAAAATCATGGTATTTTTGCCTGTGAGCACGTGATTCCGAGTCTTGTGTAAACGCGGATATGAGTATTGCTGCTCCGAGGTTAAAGATAATACCCCATCCTGCGGAGTGGATTGTCCACGGCCAGCGGCCCCATGAAGTTATACCGAACCAGTTTGTTCCGATTGTTTCGGTAAGGGTTACTGCGATCAGGCCTAATATTAAACCTACTGTTATACCCCTTCTCGTGAGAAACGGCCAGTAGCATATCCCGATAAGAGCCGGCCACATCTGGAATCCATAAGCAACAGCCAGACCACCAAGAAGAACCAGGGCGTCTTTAGATGTTGTCGCAACAATTAGAGCAGAGACAACTATTATTCCAACGCCGATTCTTCCGAACAGTTTCTGGGTTGCGTGAGATGCTTCAGGATTTATGAAGCGCTTATAAAGGTCTCTGGTAAGCATACCGCCTGCAGTAGACATGTATGCAGCACCTGTTGACTGCATTGCTGCAAGTGCGCACACGCTCAGGAGACCAACTGCCCATGGAGCAGTCGTGCTCAGGAGATTAATTAAGGCAGGAACGATCATTCCCTGCTTGCCGGGCGTAGCCATAAGGTCTTTGCCGAGATGCATGACATCCGTTGCAAAACCTGCCTGCAGCATTCTGGTATCAGCGCCGATAAGGTGACCGCCGAGTCCCTGCATGGCCGTAAAGAAAATCAGTATGCCACCGATACCAAAAGCGGACGCCCATACCTGCTGGGGAGCAAAAGGTTTCGGGTTCTTATTGGAAAATGACCACATTGAGAATGCAGGTGCGGACTGGATGCCCATGAGTGCGAACGCATAAGAGAGGACCATGATACCTGTCCATGCGCCGCCGACTGCCTTGGTTCCCGATGAAACAAACTGAATGACCCCGGGAACGGCTATGTAGTGACTAAAGCCGTCAAGTGTCCTTTTTTTGTCCATTACTTCTCCCCCTAAAGCAGCTACAGCATCAGGTGAAGTCAGTTTTGCAATACCCGCGTTCAGGGCAGTCCAACCACCTGCAGCATCCAGAGCGATGAAACCGATCGCAACTATACCGCCTGCAAGCAGGAGACACTGCACTGTATCAACGTAGGCCACAGCCCTCAGTCCGCCGGATGCAACGTAGATAAAAACAACGGCCGACAACATCCACATGCCTACCTCAACACCAAGCATGCCGTCAGTAAGGACGTTAAACAGGAACCCGGATGCTCTCAACTGTACTCCAAGATAAGGAACCGAAAAGACCAGGGCAACAACAACGGTCAATACTCTGATGGCATCCGACTTGAAATAATCAGAGAACATTTCCCCCGGGGTTACATATCCAAAACGTTTGCCGAGCATCCATTGCCTTTTAAGGAACAGGACCCCGGTAAATGGAATCGTGATCGCGTAAAATGATGCGTATGCATATTGAAAACCATCACGGTAAAGCAGCCCTGGATGTCCCATGAATGTCCATCCTGAAAAGGACGTTGCAGTGGCAGCAAGCACAAAGACCCAGATAGGGATCGAACGGCCTGCAATAAAATAATCAGTTGCGCTCTTTGCCATTCTTGCGCCCTTAATGCCCATTGCAATACAATATGTCCAGTAAGCTGCAACAAATAAAAATAAATAAATAATTTTAGATTCCATTAATCTTACCTCCTTTCAAATTTTTTTTGTCCAAGAAAGGACATCTTGCCATGCTTCCTTTATCCACTGATCTTACCCCCTTTCAAATTTTTATTTCCCATAATATACTGAATGGGATTTAGTTATTAATATGGCTTATAAATGATATTTTTTATTTAGTCAACAAAAAATATTCATTTTTTAAAGATTATTTTTTAAAGTAGGAAAATTAAGATCTTAAAGAAACTTTTAAGAAGTGTCGAAGACTGATGAATTCGTAAAAAGTCAGATTTCCCCTCCCCTGGTGGGACGGGACAAAGGGGAGGGGGAGCATTTTGGAATTTTGAAAAGCGGCGAAGACTTGTTGACGTGAGAAGAGAGGTGTGAAGATTTGTGAAAAAGCTATTAGCCTTTAGCCCCGCGAATCCGCGGGGCTAAAGGCTAAAGGCTAACTGCTAAAGGCTAACTGCTTTTTTTCTCTGTTAACCTGAAACCTTTTTCTGAATTTCATCAACGATTTCAGGATTGGCCAGGGTACTCACATCGCCTACGTCCTTTTTATTTGAGATAGCCCCCAGCACCCTGCGCATGATCTTGCCTGAGCGTGTTTTCGGCATGTCAGATACGAGCCAGACCTTTCTCGGTCTTGCGATCTTGCCGATTGTGTCACAAATGCCGGCTGAAATTTTCATGGCCAGTTCATCGGTTGGCTCGTATCCAGGTTTTAAAGAGATATACAGATCAGGAACAACTCCCTTTATATCATCGGCAACCGGAACAACCGCAGCCTCTGCCACCTCCATAACGGTAAGAGCTGCTGATTCAATTTCTTTTGTTCCAAGTCTGTGGCCTGAAACATTGATTACATCGTCAATTCTGCCGAGTATCCTGAAGTATCCATCTTCGGCTTCCATGGCTGCATCGCCTGAGAGGTACGGCCAATCACGCCAATCCTTGCTGTTTTTGTCCTTGCAATATCTTGCATAATAGGTATCGACATATCGTTCTCTATCGCCCCATATTGTCTGGAACGAACCGGGCCACGGGTTTTTTATGCATATATTGCCTGCCCTGCCCTCTCCGGCCTTGATTTCATTCCCTTCCTCATCATAAATTATCGGATGGATACCGGGAACACCGGGGCCGGCACTGCCCGGCTTCATCGGTTTAACTGCAGGTACTGTACTGCACAGAAAACCACCGGTCTCTGTCTGCCACCAGGTATCGACAATAACCGCCTCACCCTTTCCAACTACCTCATGATACCATCGCCAGACCTGGGGCTCAATCGGCTCTCCAACTGTGGTCATATGCTTGAAGTGATAGTTGTATTTAGCCGGCTCATCAGGGCCGATCTTTCTTAATGCCCGCACCACAGTAGGCGCTGTATGGAATATATTAACATTGAGTTCTTCCGCTATTCTCCATGCTCTGCCAGCATCCGGATAGGTCGGAATACCTTCATAAATAACGGTTGAAGCACACAAAGACAATGGACCGTAAACAATATATGAATGACCGGTAATCCATCCGATATCAGCCATGCACCAGTAAACGTCTTCAGGATGAATGTCCTCAATATACTTTGACGTGCCTGCTACATACGCAAGATAGCCGCCTGTGCTGTGCTGACACCCTTTTGGTTTTCCGGTTGTTCCGCTTGTGTACATGAGAAACAGGGGAGCTTCAGCCGGCATTGGTACAGGCTCAACCTTTTTCCTTCGATAATCCTTAAGCAAATCATTTATAAAATAATCACGGCCATCAATCATCGGTGTCGGAGTTGAATTTTTTCCAGGATAACGCTGCCATACAAGAACCTTATCAACCTTCTGGCCGGCCTTTTTGGCCAGGTCAACGGCAATATCAGCATTTTGCTTGTGATCAATGAGTTTGCCGTTTCTATAATACCCGTCAATGGTGATTAATACCCTGCTTTTTGCATCTTCAATCCTGTCAGCGCATGCTTTGCCACTGAACCCTCCAAACACTTCACAGTGAATAACGCCAAGCCTGGCGCAGGCCAGCATCGTTATTGGAAGTTCAGCCGTCATCGGCAGATGAAGCGTTACCGTATCCCCAGCCTTTAAACCGGCAAAATCTTGAAGAAGCGCTGCCATCTCGTTAACCTGCACATAAAGTTCCTGATATGTAATATGCTGAATTCGTTCATTTTCAGGCTCCGGAACAAAATGTATTGCGGTTTTGTTTTTATTCTTCTCAAGGTGCCTGTCAACACAGTTGTAACAGGCATTTATCCTTCCTCCAACAAACCATTTCCAGCAAGGCGCATCGCTTGTGTCAAGGATAGTATCCCAGCTCTTATCCCAGTGTAAAAGATCAGCGTATTCCGTAAAACATGCAGGAAAATTATCCAGACTAAACCGGTCAAACACGCTTTTGTCAGTAAGGTTCGCCTGGGCAATAAATTTTTCAGAAGGATAAACATATTCCTCTTCCTTCCAGTGTACTGCGATTTGTGCTTCGGATGTTTCTACAACTTCTTTATCAGCCATATAACCCCCTCCTAAATCAAAATATTAATTATTATATTTGATAAACTCGTAAAAAATCGAAAAGTACCATTTTCCGTCATTCCGGCCTGTCTGCCGTGTCCGCACAGGCAGGCGAAAGCCGGGCACGTAGTAAAGCTTTAGTGCTATCCAGTTTATTCAACTAGTTACGAAGGCTCTGGACTCCGGTTTTTCTACCTGTGCGTTGCACGCAGACAGGCACCGGAGTGACGACTTTTTACGAATTCATTATATTTAATGGCGTCGTAAAAAATCGAAAAACCACTTTTTACGAGATTATTTTACTTTTTTATTCCCCTGCAAAATATTTCAAATGGTATTTCAAGAGTCAGCTTAAGATTACCCTTACCCTTATTCATTATCCTTTTACTTTCTTCCCATAAAACAATACCTGAGAATAATGACCAGAGTATATTGGCAAGGACTAAAGGCTTTTCGTCAATAAAAACGCCTCTATTTATCCCATCTTCAAATATTGAAGCCATTGCCCTGAGTGAACTGTTAAGCAATTCCGTAATGTCTTTAATAAGCTCAGGTGATAAATTGTTAAGGGTTTCACTTGATTGAAGATGAAACATATTAATCAGTATTAAAGGATCAAATTCATAGACATCATACATGGCCTCCTTTAATGCATCCAACCTTTGTTCCGGCTCTAATCCCTTTTCGCTGCTAACATGTTTTAACCGGATATTCAGATATTGAAGTATCCTTAGAGAAAGTGAAGCGCACAGCTCATCTTTATTTTTGAAATAAAGATAAAGAGTGCCGGGGCTCAGTTCAGCTTCACTGGCAATATCTTCCATTGTTGCTTTGTTAAAACCCTTGAAAGAAAACACCCTTTTAGCAGCTATCATGATCTGCTGGCGCCTTCTCCCCCTTTCACGCTCTTTTCTTTCTTGTATTCCCATAATTCACTGAATTTGATTTATTTGTTAAAAGCCATTTTAATAGATATTTTTTATTTAGTCAAGAAAATATTTATTTTTATCTTCTATTTAAGTTTTTTTATTTATATTTCGCATTGTTATATGAATTTAAAGTATTTTCTCAATAAATACTGGAAGAGCCCGCTGGTGATAAAATGTAAAATATCTGACTGTTTGAGCATGTTAGCGAGCCTTAAGAAAAAACAACGCATCAGATAATTCATCTTTAAAACATGTTGTTTCAGTTGGTTAACCAATATGGAGCAAAAGGATTGGACATGTTTTTTCTTTAGGGTCGCTTGCATGCGAGTTTCAGATATTTTACATTTTATTATCAGCGGGCGATTCCTTTTCTCGTTCCCATGCTCCAGCGTGGGAATGCATACCATATGGGTTCCCACGCTGGAGCATGGGAACCAGGCAATGAACTAATACCAGAACTTATTGAGTTACTTTCTTCCTTCAGTCGAAATTACAAATAAGCTCAATTTGTGGTAGTGCGTAGTATAAACATTCCGAACCTCTGAACCCTGAACCTTTGAGCCAGTGAACGGTTAAAGTATTTTCTCAAGGATGGGGTTTTTCACGATGTTATTTAGTTTCACGACACGCTCTTGAAGGTCCTTAATAGTGTTAAACCTTAAATTTAACATATAGGTTTGGCCTTCAAAATCGGCTGGAGGGATCAGTTTTATGCCGCTGCCGAGCTTTAGCTCTTTAATATTTTGTTCAAACCTTTTTTTCGCCCTTGTTATTTCAGGAAATCGCCTCTGTTTTAAATAATCTCTAATTTCTTTAACTTTTTGCGTTCGGTCAATATCCTCTCTATTTAAAATATCCGGAAAATCGCATTTGCGTAATACTTCCATTATAGAAATGTTTTCGCGAAATGCGATTTCTTTAATCAGGGTAATTATCTCTTTTTGCTTATTTAAACTTAACTTAAATTCATGAAAAAGATTTGCCAGTAAAATCCCTGCATCATGTTCAAGCATGCCGAGTTCCACAGCCATACTTAAAGAAATAGTATTTGAAAGTATGTAATTCTGAATGGACAATGAAAGACGGCAAATATTTTTAATTTTTTTTATCAAAGATGGATTTTCCGGCAAGCCAAGGGCCGATGCTGCTTTAGAAAGGCTGATAAAATCTTCATAAAAGCTGGAAAGCATGTTTAAGGCTTTAGACTTTTCGATCAGGTTAAGCTGCCTCTGCAGAGAATTATCTGTTATTGCAATCTTTACACATTGAAGTCTGCTTGTATCAGAATCAAGTATTTTTGCTTCAAGACCTGCCCATCCAAGATATCGACACGCTTCAATCCGGCGGAAACCGCATACGATAATAAATTCCGATCCCCTTTCTATTAATAATGGCAAATTAATCAGCCCTACCTTATTAATAGAATTGATAAGATCATCTAATCTTGTTTTGGTTGTGACACGATAGGTGCTATCCTCTGAATCAATACATGAGAGAGGAACTGTCTTTATCTTAAAATGCATAGTTGCTCGTTGCTCGTTGCTGGTTAACACCCCCCTTAGTCCCCCCTCAAGGGGGGATTTAGGGGGGTGTTGCTCGTTGCTGGTTTTTTTCATTCGATGTTCGATGTTGGACGTTCGATGTTCGATGTTCCTTTTTTCTATTTTCCCCTTTCCTCTAATCCTTAATCCTCAGTCAACAGCGTCAATGCTTGCATATATTTTTTACGTGTATTTATAATTACATCTTCAGGGAGGAAAGGAGCAGGCGGCTTTCTGTCCCAATTTATGGAAATCAGGTAATCTCTAACATATTGTTTGTCAAAACTTTGTTGCGAACCGCCGGGCATGTAAGTCTCTTTTAACCAGAATCTTGATGAATCAGGTGTCAGCACCTCATCAATAAGAATGATATCTTTACCAACCCGGCCGAATTCAAATTTTGTGTCTGCAATTATTATCCCTTTTTTATCAGCTAACTCAACCCCCTTTTTGTAAATTGCAATACTAAGCTTTTTAACCCTGTTTGCATCTGCTTCCCCTATTCTCTTTGCAGCCTCTTCAAAATCTATATTTATATCATGGGTGCCTGTCTCCTCTTTTGTTGAAGGGGTAAAAATCGGTTCAGGGAGTCTGTCCGATTCTTTCAGGCCTTTGGGAAGCTTTATGCCACATACACTTCCTGATTTTTGATAAGACAGCCAGCCTGAACCGGATATATATCCCCTGACTACACATTCAATAGGAAGCGGCTCTGCTTTTTTAACAAGCATGCTTCTTCCGCAAAGTGTTTCCGCATAAGGTTTGCATACAGGAGGATACTCATCTACATTACCGGTAATAACATGATTGGGTAAAATAGGCTCCATCACCTTAAACCAGAAGAGTGAAATTTGTGTTAAAATTTTTCCTTTTTCAGGAATGGGATCCGGAAGGATAACATCAAATGCGGAAATTCTATCGGTCGCTACCATTAAAAGGTATTCATCAAGGTCATATATATCCCTCACCTTGCCGCTTTTTATTAGATTCAATTTGGGGAAATTAGTTTCAAATACTATGTTGTCCACAAGAAGATCCTTTTGCTTAGAGTTTTCACAAAGTTGCTCTCCGGCATTGCCTGTCTCTGTTTCACCGGATTATGCGAGATTACAAACATCTCTTTTGTCTGTCAAATTAAATTGTTCTTTGAGCGGTGAAAATTGGAGATGATCCATTTTTTCTTGACACACAGACTGTTTGTTCCTAAAAAATAACGTGGATTAACTACAGGAATACATTGAGTATATTTTGAGGATAAAGCTAATTGAGCAAAAGGGGGCGTTTTGCAAAGGTTTGTAGACCTTTACTCTCTTAATTGGTGCGCCCGGCGTGATTCGAACACGCGACCTACGGATTCGTAGTCCGGCGCTCTATCCGGGCTGAGCTACGGGCGCACATAAAAATTATTTTTATGCCATACCAATCTTCATGTCAAGGGCAAGTTCATTGTATAGGAATTTCTTTTCCTGAAATAACAAATAACAAATCACAAATATCAAATAAATTACAATGACCAAAATTCAAAATCCCAAACCTGTAAATGACCTAAACCTCCTGTTTAGTCGAGTGGTCGAGTGGAAAAATGGTCGAGTTGTTAACCACTCGACTACTCGACTAATTTCCTACTCGACTAATCCCCTTTTGGTCATTGAA
>CBDAFK010000130.1:0-8652 GCA_965195235.1 uncultured Desulfobacterales bacterium
CTGGATTCCGGCTTCCGCCGGAATGACGAAAAATGGTGTTTCCTGACCTTTTACGAGTGCATCAATTTGATTATGAAAACAGAAAACCCACAGTTGGAAAAATATGCGCATGACCTTGCAGAAATTTATAAATCTGAAAAACAAAAAAGGAAAGAGCTGCAGGCCGCCAATGAGCAGCTTGTGAAATTTGCCGATGATTTAAACAAGACCGTTAAGGAACTCCAGGGAGCCTATATCGACACCATTCATCGACTTGTGCTTGCGGCTGAGTACAAAGACGAAGATACTGGCGCCCACATTGTGCGCATGAGTCATTATAGCGCTTTGATTGCTGAGAAACTTGGGCTGTCGGGCAGGGATGTCCAGAATATTCTCTATGCTGCTCCCATGCATGATGTGGGGAAAATCGGTATTCCAGACAGCATTTTGATGAAGCCCGGAAAATTGACAGAGGAAGAGTTTGATTTAATGAAAATCCATACAACCATGGGAGCAAAAATCCTGGCGAATTCTAAATCGAAAATATTACAGGTTGCGGAGCAGATAGCCCTTTCACACCATGAAAAATGGAACGGAAAGGGATATCCGCTGGGCCTTTCCGGAGATGACATTCCCCTTGCCGGCAGGATTGTTGCTTTGGCAGATGTTTTTGACGCTCTCACATCTAAACGCCCTTACAAAAATCCCTTTCCTGTAAAAGTTGCAATCGATATCATTAAGAAAGAACGTGGCCAACATTTTGATCCTGATGTGGTAGATATATTTTTGGAAAACATAGATGAGATTTTGAAAATAAAATCAGAAGCAGGTTCTGCTGTTTAAATTCATTCCCAAAAAAAATTACAGCTATTGCTTTTTACTGTGCATAAGAAATATCCGCCAGAACCCGTTAGCGGATTAGAATCTTAGTGACTTAGTGACTTTGTGGCTGAACTATTACCTCCTATTTTTTAGCTTTGTTTTTCATTTCTTGTATCTGCTCGTTGTAAAACGAAATAACCTCTCTTCTATTCAGCATTCCGATAAGAATTTGATGATCATCATCCTTTACCACGGGAAGACTATCAATATTTTTTGTAGTAAATTTTTGAAGCACTGTGTTTAAATCGTCAGATTGAGTGGTTATGATGATATCAGAGGTGCCGACATCCTTCATCACAACAAGATGCTCAATATCCTCAGAAAAGAGCACACTCCTGATATCGGTGCTGGAGAATATTCCGATAAGCCTTTCATTTTCATCCATAACCGGAAAATAATGCTGCTTTGTTTCTGAAAAATACTTCTTAAAATCTAAAAAGCTCATATCCTGGGGTATCAATTCGACCTTTTTTACGAGATGCATTAGATCCTTAACCTTTATGGTCTGCAAAACATCTACAAAAAATTCGCCTGTATGAGCAGGAGAGTCGATTTTCCCTTTGACCTGCTTTACATAAATAGTCCATTTCTGGGCTCCTAAGTACGCCAGGGAACATACAAAAAGGCTCGGCAGAAGCAGATGATATGAATTGGTCATTTCACTGACAAATATAATTGTTGAAATCGGTGTATTTGAAACAGCGGTGAAAAAACCTGCCATGCCAACTACGACAAAAGCGCCCGGCTGTGTTACAATGCCCGGCATGATTTGATGAAACAGCTTCCCGACAGCGCCCCCCATTGCTCCACCTATAACGATCGACGGGCCGAACACCCCTCCACTTCCGCCCGATCCTATTGAAAATGATGTGGTAATTATCTTGCCAAAGGCAAGCAACAGCAAGAAGGGGATGGTCAGTTCATTATTAAGGGCTTTCTGGGCAAAGCCGTATCCAAAGGCAAGGGTTTGGGGCAAAAAGAAACCAACTATGCCTGTACAAAGCCCTCCTATGGCAGGTTTTATGTGATTTGGAATCTTAAAGGATTTAAACAGCCTGGTTATGCCGTAAAATGATTTAATATATAATATTCCTGTGCCTGTAAGAACAAAGGCGAGAATAATATAAGGCCCCAGCTCCAATGGATTGCGGAACTGAAAATCAGGGGATTCAAACAAAGATCCCCAGCCGAATACCAGGCAATACACGCAATAAGCCACTACCGAAGAGATTCCGGACGGTATGATAACCTCGGATTCAAGCTCTGGATCCCTGTAGAGCACTTCCGCAGAAAAAATGGCGCCTGCAAGGGGCGCCCTGAAGATACTGCCCACGCCTGCGCCGATTCCTGCGGCCATCATTATCCTTCGTTGCCTGTCTGAAAGCTTTAACTTTGTCGCCAGAAATGACCCGAAGCCTGCTCCTATTTGGGCTATTGGCCCTTCCCTTCCGCCGGAACCACCGGTTGTAATGGTCAGAGCAGACGCTATTGTTTTAATTATCGGGACTCTGCCCCGAATAAATCCGCCTTTTGTATGATACGCATCAATTGCTGCATCCGTGCCGTGCCCTTCGGCTTCCGGCGCAAAGGTATATACCAGCCATCCGCTCAATATCCCTCCAAAAGCAGGCAGCAATAAAAGAGTATAACGGCTGAAAGAAGTGTTTGTCGGCGAGAGCAGATGATGTTCTCCGGCAGGGCAAGGAGGCCGATAGCCGGCCATAAAATCCATAAAATAATGGAGCCCGAGCTGACAGAGGTAATGAAAAAGAACAGAGCCTAATCCTGCAATAATACCTATTGCAACAAAATTGAGTGTCCATTTACCCGCACGGGCTATGTTGATAGAGCGGTCTTTTACGGCAATTGCCTTAAACCATTTTTTCAATCTCATCACTTTGTATTTTTGAGATCTTCTACTCCCTGGAGTATAATATCAAACAGTTCGGGGATATCCTCTTGTTCCAGGCATGAAAAGGCAATTCTTAAATTCCTGTCACCTATGGAAATAAGCCCCACTCCATATTTATCTAAAAGATGAAGCCTTAGAGTTTCGGCATCTGTTAATTTTAACTTTATACACATAAAATAGCCGGAATTAAATGGATAAACATCCCAGGCATCTTTGTATTTCGGATCACACAGAACAGCTTTAACACATTGCGCTCTGCTTTTAAGTATTTCAAATTTTTCTTTTTTCTCTATGGGATAATTTTCATGCTGCATGGACCTTAACACAATGGATTGACCAAGATGAGAAGCGTTTGATATGGAACCCCTTACGCAACCCGCTGTTTTTTTCTCCAGGGCATCATATACCGGCGCAGGATCGCCATTGATTTTACAACCGTAGGTAATGAAGCCAATCCTTAAACCCCATACATAATTTTCCTTTGTGGCGCCGTCCATCTTTATGGCAAGCAGTCTGCAGCGCTTATCGCAAAGCCGGGCAAAAAGTGATTCTTTTATGGTTTTTTCTTCGTAAAAAAGCCCAAAATAGGCGTCATCTGCAACAGCAATAACGTTTGTGCCCTTATCGGTTAGATCGGTCAGAATATTAACAATGCTGTCTCCTTCCTCTTCGGTTACTGTATAGCCGGTGGGATTATGCGGAAAGTTGAGCAGAACAATTATCTTGTCATGTTTTTTTGCTTCATCAACTACCTTTTCCTCAAAAGCCTTAAGATTAAATCCGCCGTCATCCGAAAACATGGGATATTGGCTTATGTTCCCCTGTTTTCTTACATTCATAATAAGGTTGTAATTGCCCCACATCATATCAGGCAATATGATCACGTCCCCGGGGTCTATCCAGAGATCCGCAAACACGCTTGCAGCATGAGTTATGCCACAGGTAACAATCGGAATGCTTATATGTTTATTGACAAGGGAAGGGTTCTTTTCAAACATTGAATTTTGCCAGACCTGTCTTAGTTTGGTAATCCCAAATGATGGGGCATAGGTTAACGATGCCTTTGCTCGTATACCGTGAATTGCGGCCATAACCGAGTTAAGACGCATGGTTTTACCCTGTTCCTTTGCAATCCCTATTGTTGCATTTAATTTAAAGGCTTTTTTCTTTGCCTCCGCGCTCTGGCTTAAAATCCCCTTTGGGAAAAAGAGTTCTTTGCCGATATCAGACAACATTTCCATGAGATGGGGATTACCTGCGGTGATTGTGTTGTTAAGCTGTTTTGCAATGGGATTCATAAATACAATCTCCTTTGGAAGCCGATACTACAGGCTTTAAGATAATAAAACAAAAAGTCTGAATACTTTACCCAAAAACATTATGTTTTACAATAAAAAAACCCCGCCACGAGACCTTTGAAAAATGTTCAATTTTGTTCGAGTACAAGGAAGGCGAAAATTTCAACCGGAGGAATATATTGAATATTTCGAGGATAGCGCTAAAGGTTAGCGCTGACGCTTCACTTCGTGTCACTCCGTGCCGAAATTTGAGCTTGACGCAGTAATCGGGCAAAAGGGGGCTTTTGCAAAGGTCTTGCCACGTAATTGGGCGGGGTTTACCTGTAGATCGAAAACCGCACTACCTGTTCCCTCTTTTGGATGCCTTGAGTGGATTGATCTTTGTTTTTGTGGCAGCAGAAGCTGTGGAAACATGAGAGGCAAAGTTACAAGACCCATTTTCCCATTTTAATGAAGGATCAGGACATGCGGTGCAGTACCAGCCGGATGAAAACTCAGCGCTGCGATTGCAGCCATTGCACTGGTCCACGATCTTATGGCAAATCCCGCCGTTGTAAGAGCAGCCTTTTTTTGTCATAAAAGGACACTCTACACCTTCCTTGATCGTTGTACAAACCATTGGAATCACCTCCTTTATGAGTTATTATAAAATAAAACCTTTGCAAAATACCCAAGCATCTTGCAAAGGTCTCAAAATAAAACCTCCGAAATATAATCAAACAGCTATTTATTGTCAAACATAATTTTTCCCGGGAGTATCTTGATTATGGCATCAGCCGTCAGATAGAGCTTGAAATCTACGGCTACCATTTTTTGAGGCTGAACAAGTTCAATCTTCGTCCTGAGCAGGATGGCGAAACAAAGACGGATGTTTTGGATAGATTTTTAAGCAATGCCTTTACAGTTGAATGATACGGATTGAGACCATTTCTCCACAACTTGTTGGAAAATTCCCAGCGCTTAAAAAAGCTAAAAGGAATTAAGAAGAAGTAAAAGGGGATTTTGTTTTGATGAAGTAGATGGAATTCATATGAAATTTAAACAATTAATTGATATCATACGTAAAACGCATTTTTCATTACAGCAAAAAGCTGTTTCCGCCGTTGACAGGAATTTGACCGTTAGGAACTGGCTTATCGGATTTTACATTGCGGAGTTTGAACAGAAGGGGGAAGACCGTGCAAAATATGGAGAAAAACTCCTTGAAAAAATAGCTGAAGAAACCAAAAATATTAAAGGCTTTTCACATAGGAACCTGAAACTCTTTCGGCAGTTTTATTCTACATACCCGCAAATTGGGCAGACAGTGCCTGCACAATTACAGTTATCTGATTTTAAAGTCCTCCAGAAACTATTTGCAAAGACAGAAAATTCGATTCAACAGATTGGGCAGACAGTGTCTGCCCAATTCCAACGGACTGAACATCAGGAAATAATTGGAGTTTCCCCGTCGGAATTGATAACAATCTTTTTATCTCAAAATATCAGGTTGCTCTACCGGCTAAAGAAGAGCTTCAAAAATTTATTGAAGACGAGATTTCTAAAAGAAATATTTAACTTTTGGGATTTACCTGGCCGAATACATGACCGAACTGCCAAAACGTGAACTGCTGGAGCAGAAACTTCACAAAGTGGTTGAATTGGCGCGGAAACGGCTGGAGGCAAAATCTGTGTAGTGTAGACATGTTGTATCGGCCAGCATATCAGCGGCGTGGGCAACCAACAGGCATCTCACCGGGTTGATTAAATTAAGTCTTTTACCTGGACTGGACGTATAAAAAATGAGCCTGTGCAGTTTTATCTTGATTTTTGCAATTTTTATGCAATAATCAACCTTAAATTAAATTTAAGGGGGCATCATGCTTATTGAATTTAGCATCACCAATTATCGGTCTTTTCTGCCACCCCAGAAGCTGACTCTGACGGCAAACACCTCCAGCGAATTGCAAGAAGAAAACACTTTTGTCTCACCTGCATCAAATTTGCCGCGCCTTCTTCGCTCTGCCGTTGTTTATGGCCCAAACGCCGCCGGCAAAAGCAACTTGGTCCAAGCCATTGCTTTTATGAAGAGTTTTGTCTCGTCTTCAGCCAAAGAAAGCCAGGAAGGCGAGAAAATTGACACAACACCGTTTCTATTTAACATGCAAGGCAGCCAAAACCCTTCCGAGTTTGAAGTCCTGTTTATCCAGGACGGTATCCGTTATCAGTATGGTTTTGCCGTAACTCCCGAAAGAGTAACCTGGGAATGGTTGTTTGCCTATCCCGAAGGCAGGGCGCAAAAGTGGTTTGAACGAAACTTCGATCCCGAGACCCAAAAGGATGTCTGGTATTTTGGGCCTAAATTCACCGGCCGCCGCAAGGTCTGGCAGGAGGCGACTCGCAGCAATGCGCTTTTCCTTTCAACCGCGATTCAGTTGAACAATGAACAGCTTAAGCCCGTATTCAACTGGTTTGATCATAAGCTGCATGTTATCGATCAGGGAGGAAACCTTCATCCAGGGTTCAGCGCCAGCGAATGTGAAAAGGAAGAGAAGAAAAAGAAAATTCTCAAGTTTATGAATGCAGCGGATTTGTCGATTACAGATATCTTTTTGGAGAAAAAAGAATTTTCCACGAAGGACTTGCCCGCCGAAATGCCGCAAAACATTAAAGAAGAAATCAGCAAAGAGCTCGATGGCAAGAAACTGACCAGTCTATTTTTTATGCATCCATCTTCCGATACAGGGAAAGATGTGGCTCTTGAATTCGAGGAAGAGTCCGCAGGTACCCGCAAGCTTTTTGCCATGGCAGGCCCATGGCTGAATGTCCTGGACAATGGTCTTGTTCTCTTTGTGGATGAACTGGATACAAGCCTGCATCCTCACTTGGTCCGATTTCTTTTGAATCTGTTCCATAACCCCGAAACAAATCGACACAACGCCCAGTTGGTTTTTACTACCCATGATACCACGGTTCTGGATCAAACTCTCATGCGGCGGGATCAGGTATGGTTTGTTGAAAAGGATACGGAAAATGCCACCCGCCTCTATCCGCTATCAGACTATAAACCACGAAAGGGCGAGGCCCTGCAAAAAGGCTATTTATATGGCAGATATGGAGCTTTACCCTTTCCAGGAGAATTGAGGTTTTGATGGGTACCGACAATCCTTCCACCCTGGTGCATTCTTTGGTGGAATATTTGCGGGATCTGAAGAAGGAATAAAAGAAACTCAATATTTACTTCTTGACGATATAAACTTATAAACTGAGGAACGTCCCGTAAGCACGGACAGGATAAATCCGCCTGAGGCGGAACATGATAGTTTTTATCTCCTGTCATTTTATTGATATTGACAACAATTTCAATAAAATATACTATAATCAAAATAAAAAGTAAAGTAGAAAACAAGGCCACAAAAAAGGAAAAGGTAACAAATCAGGATGGCTGTTGGATGCGAGACGTTTTTTTCTTATATGCTTTTCATATCATAACGAAAATCTTGTATTTTTGAACCTTTTTCGTTATCATAATTAAAAGGAAATAATTAAAATGGGGGAATATGAAAAACACATTCGAATGGCACGAGAAAAGCTGAAAGCAGTAAGAAATGCCTTTGAGAATGGGCAACATACTGTAGTTGGTGATCTTGCCACTAAGGTTGTTGAGCAGCTTGTCGAGGCTGATGCAGCCAGGGAAAACACACATTTTGGAACTCATCTGGAAAGACATCAGTTCTCGGGAGACAGATACCCCGAAGAGATAAACTCAGCTATGAAAAAAGTGTGGTTTGCATACGGAGATCTCGGTTACGATGGCGTCAATGGTGGAAGGGCAAAGAGAGCGATAGAAAACCTGGATAAGGTTCTGAAATTTTTTGAAAAAAGATTTTGTGAGCAGATTGAAGCATAAAAGCATATACAAGAAGATTGTTGCGCGACTTTCAACCGTCAAGGATTTAAAAGCAATAATCCTTTACGGTAGTTTTGCGAGGGGAGACTATGGGCCAAGGTCTGATATTGACCTGATGCTGATTACCACTAAAAAGGAAACTATCGAGGAGTTACAAGACACAATTATTTCTCTTGAACTTGGTCGGAGTATCCAGCCGGTTATCAGGACCGAAAAGGAGTTGGCAGAAACGGATACCGGCCTATTGCAAAACCTCTTCCTTGAGGGAAAAATACTTTTTCTGCGCGAGCCACTTGACATTGATGTCTCTGCACTTCTCCATCTCAAGCCATTTCTTGTTTATACTTTTGACCTTGGCAATCTTGACCAAAAAGCAAAGGCCAGGTTTAACAGGGCTTTTTACCCCAGAGTGCGTGAGAATTACAATTACCCTGGAGTTCTTACCGAACTAAATGGAAAAAAGCTTGCAAGTGGTTGTATCATAGTACCTTTTCCTAAAAAGAAACCCGTTGAGAAATTCTTCAAGTCGCAAAAAGTAAAATTCAATTCTTTGCGGATATGGAAGTGATATAGGTAGAGGAATCCGTGCCAAGTGTCTGGATACTCAGGTGCCTTTTTTCTTCAAGCAATGGGGAGGAATCAATAAAAAGAAAGCAGAGCGTTTGTTGGATGATCGAACGTGGAATAATATG
>CBDAFK010000131.1:0-3770 GCA_965195235.1 uncultured Desulfobacterales bacterium
TCTCAGGAATATGACGATATCCCGGCATCTATTATCCTCCGAACTCGCTGAAAGCTGGATTGTGTGTAGAAGGCGCAAGGCTTTTGTATGAATATTGTGAGAAACATTTTACTCTCCAAACACCGGCATTATCGATTCTCACTCCTTAATGTCGCATCTGCATGGAGTTGCCAATTCATCAGGAGTCATGTTTTCCTTTAACACAGAGCTTGACTCCATTCAACAACAAAAAAACGGATATGTAATAGGCATAAAAAATGACAGTTATAAATTTGTTTCATCAATAATTATAAATTCAGCCGGACTTTCCGCGGACCGTATAGCGGCAATGGCAGGTATTGACATTGACAAAGCAGGTTACAGACTCAGCCACTGCAAGGGCTCATACTTTTCCTATGCCGGAAAATCACCGGTCAAAATGCTTGTTTATCCTGTGCCACACAAAGACCTGTCCGGTTTGGGCATCCATGCAACTCTGGATCTAAGCGGCCGCCTTCGCTTTGGGCCGGATACGGAATATGTGGATGCCATAGACTATAAAGTTGATGCCGGAAAAAGAGACATTTTTTATGAAAGCGCGAAAAACTATATCAAAGGGCTGGACAAAGAAGCTTTTAATCCGGATATGGCCGGAATTCGTCCTAAAATTAAAGGTGAAGGCATAAAGGATTTTGTTATAAAACACGAGATCGACAGAGAAATGAAAGGTTTTATAAATTTAACAGGAATTGAATCTCCCGGGCTTACAGCATCGCTTTCGATAGCAAAGTATGTGAAAAACATGATACATACTATTTATTAATTATATATGGCTGGATGCATTTTTAGGAAGGAGGTGGTCATATGCTTATCGAATACATCAATAAAGCGATGAGTAAAGCAGTTTACGATAAGCTGGAAGACGGTAGTTTTTCCGGCAAAATTCCACAATGTCCCGGTGTTGTAGCTTTTGGAGAAACGTTGTATCAATACCGGCAGGAATTGATATCCTCGCTTGAGGGGTGGTTGATCGTAAAAATCAGGCATGGTGATAGATTGCCGGTGGTGGGCAGGATTAATTTGAACAAAAGAATGCCTGCTCCTAAAGAGAGACCTTTGAAAAATGTTCAATTTTGCTCAAGTTCAAGGAAGGCGAAAACTTTAACCGCAGGAATACATTGAGTATTTTGAGGATTAAAATTTGAGCCTGACGCCGAGATTGGGCAAAAGGGGGCGTTTTGCAAAGGTCTCAAAGAGGCGGTTGCTCATGGGTAGATGGAAGCCATGTAAGCGAAGAGATTTCATATCCGCAGGTTAAAAGGCTGCTCAACGAGATTGAAAATGGTATAAGGGGAAAAATTTCGGCGGATTATTTTTCATCACTTTCATCCGGAAAGTTATGAACCGCAAAAGCGAGCGCATTCCCCGCTGCTTGCGGCGGGGTTAGCGAGCGAATCAAAAAATTGACAGAATTCCTTACAGTCGAAGGTTCCCCGCTGCTTGCGGCGGGGAGCTTCAATCCTGCTTGTCCGCCTCTGGAGGGTCCAATAAAAATGATAAACTTATAAACTGAAGAACGTCCCCTAGTACCTACAATAAAAATGATAAACTTATAAACTAAAGAACGTCCCCTAGTACCTAATAAATAAAAAAAAATGGGAGTGACAAAAATATGGAAAAAATAGGTGTCAGTACGCTGAGAGAAAATCTGTCAATATTTCTAAAAAAGGTTCAGAAAGGGCAGGTTGTTACAATTACTTCACGCGGTCATGAAATGGCGAGACTTGTCCCTGTGGAAGATAAGAGGGAGAAGTCAAGAGAATTTTTGTTGAAACTGGGCAAGAATGCTACTATTGGTGACATTCTATCCCCAATTGATGAAGAGTGGGAGGCTATGAAATGATTGTTGTAGATACCCACATAATCATTTGGAATGCTTTGAAGCCAGAGATGCTCTCCAAAAAAGCAGAAAAAGCCATTTCAGCAGCCAATAATTCGGATGGAATAATATTTTGTGAAATCTCGCTGTGGGAAATAGCAATGCTGATGCACAAAGAAAGACTCAGTATAGATGTCGAATATTTGGAATTCATAAAACTGATATTAGAATCCAACGAATACGTTTTTCTGGGAATTACGCCGGAAATAGCGGAGCTTTCCACGGATTTATTTTCGGACAACAACAAGGATCCTGCTGATAGAATCATCGCTGCAACTTCAATCATCGAAAATGCCAAACTGGTTACTGCTGACAAGAAATTAAGACAATCCAAAAAAGTTGCTACTATCTGGTAAACAGAAAATAAGCCCTTGCTTGTTTCCTTACTCAACACTCAAAACTTCATTCTATGCTCAAAATCTTCAACATAACGTCCTGGAAATGCCTCATGCTTGATGCGCTAATCAACGGGCTGTTGCCCAAATCCAAATTTGCTAAAAATTAGCAATATGGTTAAGAACTGCATTCAGTAAAATCAACAAGTTAACTTCTCGCTATGCCACGATATTATCGCGAAATACCACAAAATTGCTTTCGGGCAACAGCCCGTCAAGATGTGACACCATAGATTTCGCCGTCGTAGTCATAAGCATCGGCTGATCTGGGAACGAATGCAGCGTCTGATTGCCAAGTGGATTCCTATGGCACGTGTTTGCCACCCTTATCCCTTAAAGCGCTTTGGCGTTATTACCTGAGGCAGGAGCCCGGTGCGTTAGTAGCGCACGCCGGGATCTGTGCGGGGGGGTGCAGGGAAACCTGCATTCCTACCGCGACCCTTTTCCTATGCAAAAAATCCAGTTGCCTTCCATCATTACACATGATAAATTATTTTATAATGTGTAAAAAGAATAAGGAGGAAAAATATGCCCACCAATTTAGCAATTGACGACAAATTAATTGAAGAAGCCCGTTTAGTTGGTCTACATCGTACCAAAAAAGCAGTTGTTACTGAAGCGCTTCTTGAGTACATCCAAAGGCGCAAACAGGTTAAAATTCTTAACCTGTTTGGCACGATAGAATATGAGCCTGATTATAATTATAAAGAACAGCGGAAGGTTAAATGAAGGTTTTAGTAGACACCTGCATTTGGTCCTTGGCCCTCCGCAGAGATAAACAGCCGGACTCGAATATTGAGGTTGTTGAGTTTCAAGAGCTGCTCGAAGAAGTGAGAGTGCAACTGATTGGTCCAATTCGGCAAGAAATACTTTCAGGAGTAAAAAGAAAGCAACAATTTTCAAAGCTTAAAAAAATATTGTCTGCTTTCCCTGATTTACCGCTTGCCTCAGAAGATTTTGAATTGGCGGCAGAGTATTTTAATACCCTCCGTAGCAAAGGCATTCAAGGTTCAAATACAGATTTTTTGATCTGCGCTGTTTCAACAAGAAACAATATGCCCATATTTTCAAACGATAATGATTTCAATCATTATAAAAAGCATATTCCAATTACACTTCACGCGCCAAGAATGACAAAAAAATAAAGTGCATATCAAGTAAAAAACTCAGCCGCAGGCTGATTGCTTTCTGTTAGCTTCGTCTGGAAGCTTACAGAGCAACAAAATAATCCAAAAAATCCTGCTTGTCCGCCTCTGGAGGGTTAATCCTGCTTGTCCGCCTCTGGAGGGTCCAATAAAAATGAGAAACTTATAAACTGAAAAATGTCCCGGAAATCCCCGTCAAGTGGTCCCTTAGGAGGAATTAAAATGAAGAAAATGATCAAAGCAGAAATTTATAATGATGGAGAATATTACTGTGGAAGATGCCTTGATTTTGATGTCTTCACGCAAGGCAAA
>CBDAFK010000132.1:0-5733 GCA_965195235.1 uncultured Desulfobacterales bacterium
TTATAAATTATCCTCTTTTCAGTAATGACAATATCTACATGCTTGTCATGGGACTCAACAGGCACCTGCTGAATTATCTGGCTTTCAAGAGCAAGAGCGACCTTTCTGGTGGTAATTGATAGTTTTGGAATAAGCCTGTCATAGTAGCCTTTGCCCGATCCTATCCTTCCGCCCTTTTCATCAAAAGCAACCCCCGGAATTATTGCTATATCAATACAGTCAATAGGCACAATTTTACAATACTTCGGGTCAGGCTCCTGAACTCCTCTTGGACCAGGCTTCAAACCAGAATCAAGGCTGTCAACCCTCATTAGTTGCATTGTATGCTTTGTTGCATCAAAAGCAGGAAGCACAACTATCTTGTTGGATTTCAAACATCTTTTTATTATATCGTTCGTAACAACTTCACCGTTGGTATGCATATATAGCAAAACAACCTTTGCTTCAAGAAAGTTGGCAAATTCAAAAAGCCGTTCTTCTATTTCTCTGGTTTTTTCGATTAATTCACCGGCGGAAAGTGTTTTTAGCTTTTCTACTATATTCTCGCGTATTTCACATTTTTTTTCTGTAATATTTTCCATATCCTTCTCCGGATGTTGAAATAGTCTCTTTTAAGTTAATTTATTAATATACATGCATTAATTAATAAAGTCAACCTTCAATAATCATTGACTATATAGCCTGTGCATGATAATTTAATTATTAAAGTACCAACTTGCCTGCTGGCAGGCAGGAATTATAAGATAATTTTCTTAAAATTCATATTTTTAAATATACTTATCATTATGCTTGAAATCAAATTTGTAATACAAAATTTTTCACAGGTAAAAAAAGCCCTTTTAATGCGAGGCGAAACAACCGACATTAAAATTTTAAAAGATTGTGATTCCACTCGCAGGACAATTCTACTTGAGGCTGAAGAACTAAGGCATCGCCGTAATCTGGTTTCCGAGCAGATTGCAAATATGAAGAAAACAGGTGAAGACACAGATGACCTGATTGCTGAAATGCGTGATGTTTCAACCAAAATAAAAGCATTAGATAAGTCTTTATCCAACAATGACGAAAAAATTCATAAAATCCTTATGGAGTTGCCGAATATTCCGCATCCGTCGGTTCCTGCGGGAAAGGATAGTTCCGACAATCCTGTTGTCAGACAATTCGGCAAATGCCCGGAGTTTGAATTCAGGCCCGCCCCTCACTGGACTTTGGGAGAAAATCTCGGGATACTCGATTTTGACAGAGCTTCCAGGATCGCAGGGGCTCGCTTTCCTCTCTATTTCGGAGCAGGCGCAAGAATGGAAAGGGCTCTTATAAATTTTATGCTTGATGTTCACACCACAGAACATGGTTATAAAGAGGTTCTGCCGCCCTTTATTGTAAATCAAAAAAGCATGACCAATACCGGTCAACTCCCGAAGTTTAAGGAAGACCTGTTTAAGCTTGAGGGGTGGGATTACTTCTTGATTCCTACGGCCGAAGTGCCGGTTACAAATATTCACCAGGATGAAATATTAGATGAAAATATGCTGCCTATTCTATACGCTGCATATACTCCATGTTTTCGCAGCGAAGCCGGTTCTTATGGAAAGGATACAAGGGGTTTAATAAGGCAGCATCAGTTCAACAAGGTGGAGCTGGTCAAATTTTCGAGGCCCGAAGACTCTTATGATGAACTCGAAAAACTTTTAAATGACGCTGAAACCATCTTGAAAAGGCTTAACCTCCCTTATCAGGTTGTTTGTTTGTGTGCCGGAGATCTGGGCTTTTCCGCGGCAAAAACCTATGATATCGAAATTTGGATGCCTGCTCAGGGTGTTTACCGGGAAATTTCATCCTGCAGTAATTTCGAAAATTTTCAGGCAAGACGGGCTAATATCAGGTTCAGAAGAAAAGGTAGAAAGGGCACGGAACTTGTCCATACATTAAACGGATCAGGGCTTGCCATAGGAAGAACAGTTGCAGCCATACTTGAAAATTACCAGCAGCCTGACGGGTCTGTAATAATTCCCGAGGTACTTCAACCATATATGGGTGGGATAGAAAGAATAGAAAAATGAAGATTGAAGATTTTCCAATAGAGATAAGGCCATATATTATTCCAAGACAAAAAGGAAAGGTTGTTTACCGATGTCTTGGCTGCGGCCATGAATTCGGCATTGAGAAGCTGCTTTATACATGCCCGGATTGCGGCCAGGTTCTGCTCATCTATGATCTGCAATTTGACCGGTTGAAAAAAATACCCGGAAAATTGTGGCGTAAAATTTTCGATTATCGCAAGATGCTCACGATCCCTGCTCTAAAAGGGATATATCTATACCATGAATTTATCGGTCCGCTTATGCCTCTTGACTGCGTGATCTATCTCGGCGAGGGGCATACCCCTGTTATAGAAGCCAATTCTTTTTTGCAGGAAAAAGCAGGCGTTAGATTCTTCTTTAAAAATGATGGCCAGAACCCAAGCGCCTCCTTTAAGGACAGGGGAATGGCGAGCGCCCTGAGCTATATCAATTTTCTTGTCAAAAAAGGGCATATTTCCGATGTGCTGGCAATCTGTGCTTCCACCGGGGATACATCTGCTTCAGCAGCGCTGTATGCTTCCTTTCTTCAACCTCATGTCAAGTCTGCTGTGCTCCTTCCACACAAAAAGGTAACTCCACAGCAGCTTTCCCAGCCTCTGGGAAGCGGAGCCTCTGTATTTGAAATTCCGGGTGTATTCGACGACTGTATGAAGGTTGTTGAAGCTATGTCGGAAAAATACAATGTAGCTCTTTTAAACTCCAAAAATGCCTGGAGGATATTGGGGCAGGAATCATATTCTTATGAAATCGCTCAAAATTTTGAATATAACATGAAAGATAAAGTCATAATATTACCGATCGGCAATGCCGGCAATATTAGCGCTATTATCAGCGGATTTTTGAAATTTTATGAGACCGGCATAATAGACAGCCTGCCGAAAATTATCGGGGTTCAGTCAAAACATGCAAACCCTGTTTACCGGTATTATCTCGAGCCTGATGCAAAAAAACGAAAATTTATTCCTGTAACCGTAAAGCCCAGTGTGGCCCAGGCAGCCATGATCGGAAATCCTGTTTCAATGCCCAGGGTAATACATCTCGTAGATCTTTATAACCGTATGTCCGGCAAAAAGAACGTTTTTTTCATAGAGGTCCCGGAACAGGCCATAATTGACTGGGAACTTCTCGCTAATCGCAACGGGCATATTGCCTGTACTCACGGGGGGGAATCTTTGGCCGGTCTTGTTGAGGCAAAAAAACAGGAAATTGTTAAAAACAATGATATTGCCATTATAGATTCAACCGCTCATTCACTGAAATTTTCCGGGTTCCAGGAGATGTATTTTGAAAACAGGTTCCCTGCGGAATTTGAAATCACTCCTGATCCAGCCCTTGTAAACTCTCCTGTTTTAATACATCCAAAGGATTTAAAAAAGGTTCCGGCCCCTGGAAAACCGATAAAAGGGGATGATTTTAAGCAATTTGTCAAACGTGTATCAGAAGAAATCGCAACAAGGCTTAATCTAAAAACTAATTAATTCCCCCACTTTTTTTTGATGGGGAGCGCAGGGGGGTGTAAGTCCATAAGCGCTAAGTTGTTTTTTGTCCAAGAGGGAGTGGGATGTAAATGGCAACATTACAACATGTTATAACAATTCTAATTCCGCTCGTTATAATCATGGATCCTCTTGGTAATCTTCCATTTTTTCTTCTTTTCACGGAGCAAAACAGCCTCAAGGAAAAACGTAAAATCGCGGCAATTGCTTCATCAGCCGCCGGTCTTATTCTAATTTTTTTCGGGCTAACCGGCGATTTTATCTTGTGCTGTTTTAACATAAGCCTTCCGGCTTTTCAGATCGCAGGAGGTTTGATTTTTTTTATTTATGCCTTGCAGATGCTTCGTTTGATCCCAGGTGGAATTAAGACAACCCGGAAGGAGGAACAGGAAGGTATTGAAAAGCCGAATGTGGCCCTGGTGCCGCTTGCAACCCCCATGCTTGCAGGGCCTGGCGCCATAACTGCTGTTCTGGTGTGGCAGCAGCGGCCTGACATCCCTATTAGCATGCCTTTATTGTTTATAGTAATTATTACAGCGTGCCTGAGTGTTTATTTTGTCTTTTATTTCGGAGAATGGATTCGGAAGATGATGGGCGTCGGAGGTATTCGAGTAGTTACACGCCTCATGGGACTTTTGCTTGCGGTCATTGCTGTCCAATTCATTGTCAGTGGATTTCAGCAGATTCGCTGAATGATAAGGGTTGCATCCACTCCTTTTTTATCTTATTGGTTAATTTAAAATTGTAAAGCATCATTGCGTCCTGAAATGGCAGTTAAGGCAACAAAAACCTTCCCTGAAAGCTGGTTATACATAAGGGAAACGTATAAGACTAATTATGAAAATACAAGCCATATACTATCCGGATCAAACAACAAAATGTAATCGGCCTTTGTTTATGGTTCCGGTTTCAGCAGGTTTTCCTTCTCCTGCAGAAGACTATATGGAAGGCAAGCTGGACCTGAACAAACATCTTATCAAACATCCTGCCGCAACATTTTTTGTGAAGGTAACCGGAAGCTCCATGATCGATGCAGGGATACATGCCGGAGATATGTTGATTGTGGATCGCTCGATCGAACCTGCCAATAACAATGTCGTAATAGCGATAGTTAATGGCGATTTAACAGTAAAAAGAATTCGTGTAACAAAAGACAAGATTTTTTTGATGTCTGAAAACAAAGATTATAAACCTTTACAGATCGAGGCAGAAATGAGCTTTGAAGTATGGGGTGTTGTAACAAATGTAATCCATCGGCTTTAATTGCAGTTAATTAAACCACGAGCTCCGCCTGTACGACCCTAAAAGATTTGATGGCATAGTCGTAAGATTAAGAAACATATTAAAAGATGAACGTCCAACATCGAACGTCCAACATCGAATATCGAATAATGATCTCGCTCCGCTCGTCAAATTACAATCCGCGGATTGTAGAGGCCGATGCTCTCATCGGCCTGTTTGGGAAACGGGCGCTACATAATTTTGCCAGAGGTTATTGAATTACAAAAATTGAAGCTTGATGGCAGCCCTATAAATGTATATAACTGCTTTACACTCAGGTCAAGCAGCGACCTTTGCAAAATGCCCCCTTTTGCCCAAATAGCGCTAAAGGTTAGCGCTGACGCTTCACTTCGTGTCACTAAAGTGCCGGCGTCAGGCTCAAATTTTAAGCCTCGAAATACTCAATGTATTCCTACGTTTAAAATTTTCGCCTTCCTTGAACTTGAACAAAATTGAGCATTTTTCAAAGGTTTCATGATATCACCGCAAGAGAGTAAAGAGCAACTGCTATGCGTCCAACAATAAATTGAACACATCTGACACACGATTCAGGAGCTTAAGTTTTATATTTAGAATAGGAAGACGTTGTTTGTCAAGAAAACCCTGATTCGCCATCAAAAAAAGTAAAAAAACTCGTTGATCCTGAGAAATCAGGGTGATAGATTGATTTTAGACAAAAAAACTATCATCAACGAAATGTAATTATTATGGCACAAGGGATTCTTCCTTTCAATAAAATGCGGGACGTCCATAAATAAGTAAATAACTTGACATATCGTTATATTATTGATAGGAATTTTGTATGCCCAGATTAGCCCGCCTTGACGCACCTGGTGTTTTACATCACATTATCATCCGGGGAATTGAGCGTCGCA
>CBDAFK010000133.1:0-8744 GCA_965195235.1 uncultured Desulfobacterales bacterium
ATGAGGTTAGTTTTCATGGGACTTTATGATTTTACAATTTATGATCTAATCAATCGCAATGCCGTCTGTTTTGGCAACAGGCAGGCCTGGTTCGAGGTTGATGACAATAGAGTTTTAACATTTGCCCAGTACAAGGAAAGGGTGGATAGACTTGCATGCGGTTTGCAGGAAGCCGGTATTCAAAAAACTGATCGTATGGCTGTTTTAGGGAAAAACAGCCTTGAGTATTTTCTGCTGTATGGAGCGGCCGCTGCAACAGGGGCAATTATGCTGCCGATTAACTGGAGACTTTCCGCGGATGAAGTGTGTTTTAATCTGAATGACTGTGCGCCCGAAATCCTCTTTGTTGATAAAGAGTATCAGGAACTGATAAAAGGTGTTCAGGAAAAACTTCCGTCAATTAAGAAGTATTATAACCTCAAACCAGGCAACGGCGAATTTCTTGACTTTGAATTTCTGATGGATAACCAGGGAGATTTCAAACAGGTAGATATTTCATCAGATGATGGTTTTGTAATAATTCATACAGCGGCTGTAGCAGCAAGGCCCAGAGGGGCTTTGCTTAGCCACGGAAATTTGTTATGCGCCAACATGCATTTGAATTATCATTTAAATATGAGGCCTGACGATGTTCATCTGAACCTTTTACCTCTTTTTCATGGAGGCGGGCTTTTTATGGCAACCAACTGCTTTCATGCCGGCGCTCTGAATATCAATATGAGCAAATTTGATGCTGCAAGGGCTGTAGAACTTATTGAGGAGAAAAAGGTTTCGGTAATGTTTGACTTTACTCCCATTCTTTCTTCTATTCTTGAACAACATGAAAAAACAGGAAGAGATATAAAGACACTCAGGGCTGTAGCGGGAATTGATACACCTGAAACCATTGATAAGTATCAAAAACTAACCGGCGGGACATTTTACAGCCTGTACGGACAGACTGAGACATCATGTTTTGCAACTTTTGGCAGATATAACGACAGGCCGGGTTCGGCAGGAAAGATGTTGCAACTGACTGAGGTAAGGGTTGTGGATGAGTATGATAATCCGGCGCTAACAGGCCGGACAGGTGAAATCACTGTAAAAGGGCCCATGGTTTTTAAAGGCTACTGGAATCTTCCTGAAGAGAATAAGCATACCTTTCGTGACGGATGGCACCATACAGGAGATCTGGGCCGTTTTGACGAGGACGGTTTTCTCTGGTATGCCGGCCGGACACCGGAAAAGGAGCTTATCAAGCCGGGCGGTGAAAATGTTTACCCTTTCGAAGTAGAGAAGGTAATACTTATGCATCCGGCTGTTGATAAAACCATTGTTTTTGGCGTGCCTGATCTAAAGTGGAAAGAAGGGATCAAAGCTGTATGCCGGCTAAAAGAAGGTCAAAGCCTGGAATCTAAGGAACTTATCAATTTTGTCGGAGAACGTATAGCCGGGTATAAAAAACCTCAATATGTGGAGTTTGTTGCGGATTTGCCTTTACTTGAGGATGGGTCATTAGACAGGGCAAAAATAAAAGAGTTGTATGGAGGCGCTTGAGAGTCCAAAGTTTATGCGTATAGAAATCATAGCAGCTGAATCTTTAGGGGTAAGGGGACTTTGCTGTTTTGTAGAAACTAAAGACAGAAAAATACTGATAGATCCGGGAATCGCTTTAGGCTATATGAGGCACGGTTTACTTCCTCATCCTATTCAAATTAATAGAGGCGAAAAAGCACAAAAAAGAATTATAGCTGCCTGGAGTAAATCTACCGATATTGTACTGAGTCATTTCCACGGAGACCACGTTCCCCTGACAGATGCCAATCCTTTTCAGTTAAATATCAGCAGGTTAACCGGATTGAATCCGCAGGCGAGGATATGGGCCAAAGACCTGTCGCATTGCTCTCCTGTTGAGGAGAAACGAGCAACATCTCTTGCTGCTATTTTACATATCGGCTTAATTTCAGCAGAAGGAAAAAAAGATGGCCCAATGACATTTTCCAGGCCAATGCCTCATGGGGAGACAAATAATACTTTAGAGACTGTCATGATGACGAGGATTGAAGAAGATGAAGTATTTGTTCATGCTCCTGATATTCAGTTACTGAATGATGACACGGTTTCTCAGATAATCTATTGGAAGCCCGACATTGTATTGGCAGGAGGTCCACCGATTTATTTGTCCCGGTTATCTAAGGATCAAATTAAAAGGGCCTGGCATAATGCGTTAAGACTCTGCCGGGCAATTGACCGTGTGATTCTTGATCACCATTTAATGAGAAGTCGTGAAGGGCTTGAATGGATAGAACGATTATCGTCAAAAACAGGAAAACCGGTTATGTGCGCTGCTGATTTTATGCGCAAACCTCGCTTATTACTTGAAGCCGATCGCGAGCGTTTATATGAAAAAATGCCTGTTCCGGATAAGTGGCATGAAGATTATGCAAGAGGCAAAGCTTTTACTGCAGACTTCGTTAATCTTTGTTAATTAAATGTGGATGCTTTTAAATCCGTTTGTATTGTTAAGAAATGAAGATGAAATAATGAATGACCTCGAGAGGAACCGGAATTGTATAAAAACTTAAAAGATTTTTTAAATGCCCTTGATAGAGCGGGAGAGCTTAAATACATACGGGATCAGGTTTCTCTACATCTTGAAATCAGCAAACTTACAGACAGGGAATCAAAAAGCCCGGGCGGTGGCAAAGCGCTTTTTTTCGAGAATGTAAAAGGTTCGTCCTTTCCGGTAGCCACAAACATATTCGGAAGTTCCCGCAGGATCTGTATGGCCCTCAGGGTGGACCATCTTGATGAGTTGGGAGAAAGGATAAAGAAATACATCGATTTTACTCCTCCAAAGAGCTTACTTGGAGCCCTTGATCTTATTCCTATGGCTTTAAGCCTTACAAAATTCTTTCCCCGTTCATTCAGGGGGTCAAGCCCGCCCTGCCAGGAAGTAGTGTATAAAAATGATGATGTCGATCTTTCAAAACTTCCTGTTCTCCACTGCTGGCCAAAGGATGCCGGCCCCTTTATCACTCTTCCTGTGGTATTTACAAAAAGCCTGGGCACAAAAAAAAGAAATGTCGGGATGTACAGGATGCAGGTGTTTGACCGGAATTCTACCGGCATGCACTGGCATATTCACAAGGATGGATCTCACTACTTTAATGAATATCGCAAGGCTGGAATGAAAATGCCTGTTGCAGTCGCAATAGGAGCAGATCCTGCCATTATATATTCTGCAACCGCACCCATGCCAAGAGGGATTGATGAAATGCTTCTTGCAGGTTTCATACGAAAAAAACCTGTAACCATGGCAAAGTGCTTAACCGTGGATATGGAAGTGCCGGCTGAGGCCGAATTTGTGCTTGAAGGATATGTTAATCCTGACGAACTGCGCAGGGAAGGGCCATTTGGAGATCATACCGGATACTATTCACCTGCCGACGACTATCCGGTATTTCATGTTACCGCCATAACCCATCGAAAGAATCCTGTATATAACGCCACTCTGGTCGGACGGCCGCCAATGGAAGACTGCTACATGGCAAAGGCAACCGAACGGATTTTTCTTCCATTGCTTCAGACAGTAATGCCTGAAATATGCGACTACTGGTTCCCATGGGAGGGGGTATTTCATAACATAGTTGTAGTATCTATTGACAAGGAATATTCAGGACATGCGCAAAAAGTAATGAGCGGGCTGTGGGGACAGGGCCAGATTAGCTTTTGCAAGGCAATAACGGTTGTTGATAAAAATATCAGCCCGCAGAATCCTGAAAGAATAATAAAAGAGCTTTTGTCAAGGCTCGACATAACATCCGATATTACTATTACCAGGGGTGTTCTCGACGTGCTTGATCACTCATCTCCTTTTGCCAATTATGGGAACAAGACAGGAATTGACCTTACAGCAAGATTCAAAGGGGAACCGCCGAGAAGCAACAGGCGTTTTTTATCAAAACCCCCTTCTGAAACCAGCCTGACGAATATAATTAAAAACAGTGTGCCGGGATCTGCGGGATGCAGGCATCTGTTTACTGACTTTCAGAAAGGCAAAGAGATTTTAAACAGAATTCTAACTGTTTCTGTAGAAAAGACTATTGATAGAGGGGGAAAGGATTTTGCCTCAATTTTATCAGGCCTGAATGAACTTAATATGTTTAATATTTTTGTTTTGTTTGATAAAGAGATTGATCTTAATGACGGCTCTCTGATGCTCTGGAAACTATTCAATAATGTCGATCCAGGGCGGGATATGATATTTCATAATAACCGTCTGGTTATTGACGCATGTAAAAAAGGGGTTATGGACGGCCATAACAGAAAATGGCCGGATGAGCTTAAGTTTTGACCCGATTAATTAGCCCCGTCCAACCGTGTAATCCCTTCCTCTTTTGCCTCGCGCAAAGCCGTCTTATATTCTTTTGGCAAAAGCATCCTTGAAAGCTCCTTTACCTCATAGGCCATGCCGCAAGGTCTGTACTGCGGCATAATATTTACATAGCTGTTTGATGATACTTTTTGTGCTATAAATCTCATTACTTGGCGGGTTCCTGCAAGTCCATGAGGCAGGACAAGATGCCTTATCAAAAGGCCGCGCCTTGCCAGGCCTGATTTATCAATGACAAGGTCTCCGACCTGGCGATGCATTTCAATTATCGCCCTGCGCGCCACCTCTGGATAATCTCTTGCTTTACAGGTGAGCTCCGCCACATCAGAATCCCAGAATTTAAAATCAGGCATATATATATCAATTACGCCTTCAAGCAGTTTCAGGGTTTCAACACAATCATAACCGCCTGTGTTGTAAACAAGTGGAACGCATAGTCCATTTTCGATTGCTATCTCAAGAGCAGAAAGGATCTGG
Source organism: uncultured Desulfobacterales bacterium (assembly GCA_965195235.1). Classification (GTDB taxonomy): domain Bacteria; phylum Desulfobacterota; class Desulfobacteria; order Desulfobacterales; family ETH-SRB1; genus Desulfaltia. The sequence continues at coordinate 4,853 of CBDAFK010000133.1, forward strand.
GGCACAACATGGGTTGGAGTAACAAAATTTATATTGTGGCAGCCTGTATTTTGCAAAAAGAGCATCATGCCGGCAAGCTGCTCGCCGGATACCTCTTCTCCGTGGCCTTCATGGCTGATATCGTAATTCTGGCAAAAATTACACAAGAGATTGCAGTAAGTAAAAAATATAGTGCCGGAACCATTTTGTCCAACCAGTGGAGCCTCTTCTCCATAGTGCGGATTATAACTGGAAACAGATGCATTTTCACCTGTTTTGCAAATGCCAACCTGGCCTGAAAGCCGGTCAACTCCGCATCCTCTTGGACACAAAGAGCAGGACCTCAATATTTCCCGCGCCTTTTTTATCTTTTCCTTAAGCAATCCGTTGTTATAAGTTTTTATGTAGACAGGTTCGTACATTTGTAACAGTTCACGGTTCACGGTTCACGGTTCTTAGTAAAATGCGAATATCGAATATCGAACAAGGAATGTCGAATTATGAAGTATTAAAATCCTTCGACATTCTGCGGTTCATTATTCTGCGGTTTTGCGGTTCAAAACCCCCAAACCCCCAATCCCTTAATCCCTCAATCCCTTAATCCCTCTATATCCTTGAGCCAAAGGATATCTCCTGCCATCACCAAAAGCCTTTGATGTAACCTTAAGAGCAGGCGCTGCCTGGCGTCTCTTGTATTCATTTTTATCGACTCTGCGAACAACATCCTCTACAAGGCTTCTTTCAAACCCCATCTCAACCAGTTTATCTATTCCTTTGAGGTCCTCGATATATCCATTTAATATGGGATCCAGTATTTCATATGGCGGCAGATCATCCTGATCTGTTTGGTTTGGTTTAAGTTCTGCCGAAGGGGTTTTTTCAATTATACGTTGCGGGATATATTCCTTTTCAGAGTTTATGAAACAGGCAATATCGTAAACAATAGTTTTTGGAACATCTGCAATCACTGATAGACCTCCGCTCATATCACCGTAAAGCGTGCAATAACCGACGCTGAGCTCTGATTTGTTCCCGGTGGAAAGAAGAAGGCTGCCATGCATGTTGGAAAAAGCCATTAGAATGGTTCCCCTGATTCTTGCCTGTATATTCTGCTGCGCAACCGTTGGATTGCTTTCCTTAAAAGAGGGTGAAACAAGCCTGGTAAATTCTCTGAACAGCCCTTTAATCGGAATTTCTTTCAACTCAATTCCAAGATTTTTCGTGAGTTTTTCAGCATCATTTATGTTTTCCCGCGAAGTATACATTGACGGCATGGATACAGCCAGCACATTCTCATGGCCCATAGCCTTTGTCGCGATGTATGCGGTCAGGGCCGAGTCAATACCCCCGCTGAGCCCTAAAACAACCTTTGAAAAACCGCACTTTGTTGCGTAGTCTCGCGTCCCCATGATAAGAGCCTTTAAAATGCTTTCAGTGTCTGAGCCGGATATGCTATGGAGATTTCTTTCAAAGCCTTTTGAAGATTGAGTATCAAAAACAACAATATCCTCCTCAAAATCACAGGCTCTGGCCTTTATCTGTCCATTTTGATCAAAAGCAACGCTCAAGCCATCAAAAAGGATGCTGTCGCTCCCGCCCACCTGGTTTGCATATATCAGAGGAACACTGTATTTTCGGGCTATAGAGCCCAGCATATCTATTTTTAACCTGTTTTTTCCAACATAAAAAGGGGAGGCGGATATATTTATGATAAGATCGGCTCCATCCTTTATCAGCAAGGACACAGGATCTAAGTGATATATTCTCTTTTTTATTATATCCCTGTCATTCCAGATATCCTCACAAATAGTAAGCCCGATTCTGCGGCCTTTGTATGTATATGATTCGCATGATAAACCGGGTTCAAAATACCTGCCGTCATCAAATACGTCATAATTTGGAAGAAGCCTTTTCTTAACCTGATGCAGCAAAACGCTGTTTTCAAATAAAGCTGCCGAGTTGTAAAGAGCCTTTCCCTCCTTATCAGGATTTTTATCAACAAATCCGCATATTACTCCGATTCCATGTATCGACTCTATAAGTCTGTTTAAACATTTAAGATTTGCTTCAACAAAATCCTTTTTTTCAAGAAGATCGCGCGGCGGATATCCTGTGATAACAAGTTCGGAAAAAACAATCAGATCGCATGAAAGCTGTTTTGCCTTTTCTGCAAAATTCATAATTTTGTTAAAATTATGATTAAAGTCACCGATTATCGGATTTATCTGAGCAATAGCTATTTTCATGGCAAATTATAAGTACCAGAAATTTGAAAACTCATTTTACTCGTTCCCATGCTCCAGCGTGGGAACATATACCATATTGGTTCCCACGCTGGAGCATGGGAACCAGGCACTCATTTTTTTATGCACATCCAGGCATTCCATATTCTGGAGCAAGGCAACCATGTTGCCGTCTTTTCCGCCGACACGGTCGGCTCGCTCCATAGTTACTGTAACTAAAAGCCAGTTTTCAAATTTCTGAAGTACCTGTTGTAGACATTTACCACAGAACACACAGAGGCCACAGAGAAATACAAGTATGAAAAACAAATTAATTGCTTTTAATTAAACCTCGGGCTATGCCCGAGCGACCTTAAAAGGCAGAGTAAAGCGTTTTTTGAACATCGAACATCGAACGTTGAACATCGAACATCGAATAATGAAATCGCTTCGCTCCGTCAGTTTATAAATTGGCAGAATACCTTATTCAAAATTCGATGTTGGATGTTCGATGTTCGATGTTTATAGCCTTTTAGCTTGCAGGTGATTCCCTCCGTGTGCTCCGTGGTAAATTTTGTTACCGTTAATCAAGAAATACTATATGCTGCTGCATGTTGTCAACTCGACTAAAACAATATCATGTTGTAAGCAGAAACTTCTTTACCTACCTGATAATATCTTTCGATTGTTCAGGTTTCATCCATACAGTTTGCAAATCAGCCTTAAACCAGGTCGTTTGACGTTTTGCATATCTTCTTGTATCCCGCTTAAGGGTCGATAAGGTCTCATCCCATGAAACACGACCCTTTATATAATCAACTATATGTCGATAACCGATCGACTGCATCGGCTTGAGGTTTTCCGAATAACCTCTGTCAAGAAGCCTCTTAACCTCATCTATAAGCCCTGCGTCAATCATTGCGTCAACCCTGAAGTTAATGCGATCATACAGGATCTCCCTGTTTATATCCAGGCCAATAGTCAAAACCTTAAACGGTTCATCTGCAAACCTGTGCTCTTCATGGCATTCTGATATGCTCTTTCCGGTTATCTCATATACCTCAAGAGCCCTTATTATCCTGTATGTATCATTAGGATGTATATTTTCGGCTGCTATTGGATCACATTTGCTCAGCCGCGTGTGAAGAAAGGCTGCGCCATGAACTGCTGCCTCCCCTTTCAGGCGCTCACGAACATTTACATCCTCGCCTTTGGCGGGGCCTGTAAACAGACCATGTAATAGCGCCTTGATATAAAATCCCGTGCCTCCCACAACAAACGAAACAATATTCTGTTTATCCAGCTTCATGATAGTTTCACGCGCCATCTTTGCATACATGGCGGCATCAAAGGATTCATCAGGATAAACAACATCGATCATATGGTGTTTGACACGGGCCTGTTCATCAGGGGTCGGCTTGGCTGTTCCGATATCCATATATTTGTATATCTGCATTGAATCTGCATTTATAATCTCGCCCTTAAATTCTCCGGCGATTTCAATGGCCGCAGATGTCTTGCCGGCCCCGGTCGGGCCACAAATTACAATCACCTTTGGTTTTGATCTGTAAGAATTCACAGTAAAGCTTTTTATGTTTAGGAAGTTTGCTATTTTTATATGCGTTCGCTTTTGCGGTTCAGCGGGAAGGATAATGGCTTTGTTAGAATTATGCGCTACTAATTCTTCTTTA
>CBDAFK010000134.1:0-14345 GCA_965195235.1 uncultured Desulfobacterales bacterium
GGAAGGCGAAAATTTTAACTGTAGGAATACATTGAGTATTTTGAAGCTTAAAATTTGAGCCTGACACCGAGATTGGGCAAAAGGGGGTATTTTGCAAAGGTCTCAAGTTGATTTAGGAGCATAATGGGACAGTTACAAAGGAAAAAGCCTGCAAGCAAGAAGAAAGACAAGAAAAAAAAGGTCGATGTAGCGACATCATTACATCCTAAAAAGAATGTTGTTATGGAGAAAGCTGCGTTGGTTGTCGGTTCTTTTAAGGCTGTAAAAAGAAAGCAAATTTTACCGCAGAAAAAAACAGTAAGCGGAACCAGGGAGGATAAAAATTACCTGAATAAGGGATTACAGTTCCTCAAAGAAGTTAAGGTCGAACTTAAGAAGGTGACATGGCCTACACGCAAGCAGACCCTTGGCTCGACCATTGTTGTAATAATACTTGTCATGATAATAGCACTTTTTCTTGGGGTAGTTGATATTGGTCTGTCAAGTCTTGTGCGTGTGTTTATTCAATAATATGAGGAGAAGAAAAGAGTGGCTCTAAAATGGTATATAGTCCACGTTTATTCGGGCTTTGAAAATAAAGTTAAAGCAGCCCTGGAAGAACGAGCAGCTTCCTCCTCTCACGCTGAGAAATTCGGCGAAATTGTTGTGCCAACTGAGAAAATAGTTGAACTGGTAAAAGGAAAAAGAAAGGAATCGTTGCGTAAGTTCTATCCGGGATATATTTTGGTTAAAATGGAGCTCGATGATGAAACATGGCATATAGTAAATGATACAGCGAAGGTTACCGGATTTTTAGGCGGGAAAGAAAAGCCGAGCCCCATCTCCGAGGAGGAGGCCGAGCAAATTTTAAGCTGTATGGAGAGCGGCAAACTTAAGCCAAAGCCGAAATTCTTTTTTGAGTCTGGAGACGAAATTCGTGTTATAGACGGCCCTTTTACTAACTTTAATGGAATAGTGGAAGAGGTTAATCCTGAAAAGGGGAAGATAAGGGTTCTGGTAAGTATATTCGGTCGTTCAACACCTGTAGAATTGGAATTTGTACAAGTTGCAAAGCTATAAAAGTATATTAAAGTGCCTAAAGTATATTAAAGTGCCTAAAATGCCTAAAGTTATGGTATGCCTTCGGCCTGCCTGTGCGTGTCCGCACGCAGACAGGCGTGCTAATGGATAACCCAAAGCTACAGGAGTTTGGCCTTTCGTGGATTGATGTTTTCAGGAATATATAAAATGATAGCATTCCTTAATCCCGCCAGGGCGGGACTCACTTTAGGCATTTATGTCCGCACCGAAGGTGCGCTAAGTTCATATTAGGAGTAAAAAGAAAATGGCAAAAAAGATTATTGCGCAGATAAAACTTCAGGTTACAGCCGGTCAGGCAAATCCATCTCCTCCAATCGGTCCTGCCCTGGGGCAGCATGGAGTAAATATAATGGATTTTTGTAAAGCTTTTAATGCCAGGACAGCTAATGATGAGGGGATGATTATACCAGTTGTTATAACTGTTTATCAGGATAGAACATTTACATTTATCACTAAAACGCCACCTGCCGCCGTCCTTTTGAAACAGGCGGCGAAGATAGCCAAGGGTGCAAGTGATCCAAAGCGTGATACAGTCGGTGAGGTTAGCCGACAGCAGGTCGAAGAAATAGCCAGGCAGAAGATGATTGATTTGAACGCTTATGATTTGAACGCTGCATGCAAAATAATTGCGGGTACAGCGAGAAGTATGGGGATTGATGTTGTCTGAGATAAGGAGTGCATAAAAAAATGCCAAAGAGGGGAAAAAAATATTTAGAATCTAGTAAAAAGGTGGCTAATGAAACAAAGTATCATTTTGCTGAGGCTGTGAAAAGGGCAATAGATTCATCATATACCAAATTTGATGAAACTATTGATATTGCGATCCGTCTGGGTGTTGATCCTAGACATGCCGATCAGATGGTTCGAGGGACGGTTGTTTTACCTAATGGCCTTGGCAAGAAGATTAAGGTTATTGTGTTTGCTAAAGGAGAGAAGGAACAGGAGGCACTTGATGCCGGCGCAGATTTTGTCGGAAGTGATGATCTGATTGAAAAGATTAAAGGCGGATGGTTTGACTTTGACAAGGCTGTTGCTACTCCGGACATGATGGGTTCCGTAGGAAAGATAGGGAGACTTCTTGGACCAAGAGGGCTTATGCCGAATGCAAAGACAGGAACAGTTACTTTTGATGTTGCCAGGGCGGTTGACGAACTCAAAGCTGGTAAGATAGATTTTAGGGTTGAAAAAGCAGGAATAATTCATGCTCCAATGGGCAAGGTTTCTTTTGGGGCAGAAAAGGTTGTTCAGAATTTAACGGCCTTGTTAGAGGCTATTATACGTCTCAAGCCTGCTTCCAGCAAAGGAGCCTACCTGAGAGGTATTGTAATATCAACGACCATGGGGCCGGGAGTAAAGATAGATACAGCGAGTGTCAAGGACTTAGCCAAATAATAAAAAAATAGTATTATCTCCAAAAGAGTTGGCGGGATTATAAGAATTCAAAGGGTTGATTCCATAAGCACTAAGTTAAAAATTAATTATTAACAACTGATTATTAATTATTTTTTCCTGCGTGAATATCATCGTTTTTATTCATATTTAACAATTAATAATCAATTATTAATTGTTAATAATTAATACCCCTTGAATGCTTTGCATCAACTAATCGGGAGAATAACCAGAAAATAAGGGCAGAGTGAAGGATAAAGAATTGAAGCGATGTTTGTAACTCTTTATTTTTCACTTTTTTAATGAAGCTTCCAGCAGTTTCCGTTTTGCAAAGGTTTCATTTTGCAGGATTAACAATACTGCTGTCAAAGACCGTAGGTGCATTTTTTTGTGTTTAATCGGAATCGCCGGCCTACCGAGACAGATTTGTGATTGAAGAGTTTCCTCCGGTTTTTTACAGGTTAGGAAAGGAGGTGTGGTAATTTTTGAAAATAGATGAAAAGAAAAAAATTGTAGAAGATATTCGCAAAAGGTTTTTGGAGTCCAAGGTTGTAATCCTTACAGATTACAAGGGCCTTGATGTTGAAAAAATTAATGAATTACGCGGAAAGCTCAAGCAATCAGGGGTCGAATATAAGGTGGTCAAAAACGCTTTTCTTATCAGAGCTTCTGAAGAGACCGATATTTCATTAATAAAAGATAGTTTTAAAGGCCCAAGCGCTGTTGCCTTAAGTTGTGATGATCCTGTAAGTCCAGCCAAGATATTGACTGAGTTTGCAGACGAGCACGAATTGCTTGAGATTAAGGTCGGCGTAATGAACGGCAAGATACTTGACCTTAGCGCAATTAAGAAGCTGTCGGCTCTGCCTTCGCGTGAGGTGCTTTTGAGCAGCCTGCTTTCAGTTATGAGCGGTGTTCCATCTGCGTTTGTAAGAGCATTAAACGACATGCCCAGAAGGTTGTTAAATGTTTTGCAGGCAATAAAGGAGCAAAAAGAGGCTGCCTGATCTGGGTTGAAAGGTTCAACGTTCACGGTTCCCGGTTGAAGAGCCCTAATTTACTATTAATAACAGGATAACACGGCAATAGAGACGCATGTTATGTTTTACCCAATGGGTGAAAGAGACTAATCTAAGTATTGTGTTATAAAGTTAAGGATTTCAGCAGGCTATAACCTTTGAACCCTGAACCTGAAACCGATCACTTTAGATATGATTTAGGTATAGTTAACAAACAGCATGCACAGTTGTTATTGACCAAAGTTAGAACCAAGTCCAAACAATATTTCTGGAGGAAAAATAAAATGGCAGATATTACCAAAGAGGATGTTATTGAGTTTATAGCAAACATGTCAGTACTTGACCTGTCTGAACTTGTTAAGGAAATGGAGGAAAAGTTCGGTGTTTCCGCTGCAGCGCCTGTTGCGATGATGGCCGGAGGCGCTGTTGATGCAGGCGCAGGTGCCGAGGCTGAAGTAAAGACAGAGTTTGACGTTATTCTAATTAGTTTTGGTGACAAGAAAATTCAGGTGATCAAGGAGGTCAGGGCTATTACCGGCCTCGGGCTTAAAGAGGCCAAAGCTTTAGTCGACGGAGTTCCTGGGCCGGTTAAGGAAGGTATTGCCAAAGATGAGGCAGAAAAAATAAAGACCCAGCTTGAAGAAGCCGGAGCCCAGGTTGAACTAAAATAGCGAGCGCATTCATAGTAGCTTGCTGCGGGGTTAGCGAGCGAATCAAAAAAATGACAGAATTCCTTACAGTCGAAGATTCCATGCAGCTTGCTGCAGGGAATCTTTAATTAAAATAGCTACTGCAACGAATTAACCACTGATATATTGGAGATGCTATGTCGGAAAGCTCTTTGGCGAGTAAACGAATAAGAAAAAACTTTGGCAAGATACGGAAGATCATTGAGATTCCAAACCTTATAAGTATGCAAATGGAATCGTTCGAACGTTTTTTGCAAAAGGATGTTTCACCTGAAAAGCGAAAAGATATTGGATTGCAGTCTGTGTTCAAATCTGTATTTCCGATAAAAGACTTTACCGGAAGCGCTTCCCTTGAATTTGTATCTTACAGACTTTGCGAGATTAAGCATAATTTAGAGGAATGCGTCCACAGGGGTATGACTTACGAAATACCCACACGTATTACCGTGAGGCTTGTGGTGTATGATGTCGATAAGGAGACACAAACTTCCAATATCCGTGATATAAAGGAGCAGGAGATATACTTCGGTACTATTCCCTTGATGACGAAAAGGGGCACATTTATCATTAATGGAACTGAACGGGTTGTAGTAAGCCAGCTTCACCGGTCATCCGGTGTTTTTTTCGATCATGACAAAGGCAAGACACATCCCAGCGGCAAGATAATATATACCTCCAGAATCATTCCTGTGCGTGGTTCCTGGATTGATATGGAAATAGATCATAAAGGTATAGTTTATATCAGGATTGACAGACGACGTAAATTTCCTATTACAATGCTTTTCAAGGCCTTTGGCTATTCTTCCGAAGATATTCTTGCCTATTTCTATAAGACTGAAAAGATTATTTTACGCGGCAGGAATTATTTCAAGGAATTCAAGAGCGCAAACAGCCTTGTCCAGGATAGCCTTAAGGGTCAGCGTGCTGCCCGGGATATCAAATGTCCTGAAACCGGAGAGGTTATTGTAAAAAAAGGCCGAATAATTACCCAGCGTTCGGTTAAACGAATGAAATCGTTAAATATAGAAAGTATTTCGATAGATACTGAATATATTTTAGGTAAGGTATTTGCATCGACGATACATAATCCAGATACTGGAAGCCCTGTTGTCAAATGCAATGAAACTGTTGATGATGAAGCTTTGGAAAAGTTGAAAGATGCCGGTATAAACCAGTTTGAGTTGCTCTTTATTGATGGCGTGCACACCAGTGATTCTATACGCAGGACCCTTTTGCTGGATATGGTTGAAAAAAAAGTGGAGGCACTGGTTGAAATATACAGAAGGCTTAGACCTGGAAATCCTCCTGTACCCGAGGTGGCCCAACAGTTTCTTGACAACCTGTTTTTTAAATCAACCTATTATGATCTTTCCGGTGTGGGCCGTATGAAGATTAATCTGCGCCTTGGTATTAATACGTTAGTCGATTTAAGGATATTAAGAAAAGAGGATATACTTCTTACAGCAAAAACCCTTGTAGAGCTCAGGGACACCAAAGGGGCTGTTGATGATATTGATCACCTGGGGAACCGGCGGGTACGGGCGGTTGGCGAACTGCTTGAAAATCAGTATCGTATTGGACTGGTCCGTATGGAACGAGCAATTAAAGAGAGGATGAGTCTGCAGGAGGTCGACGCTCTTATGCCCCATGACCTTGTCAATTCAAAACCGGTTTCCGCTGTTGTTAAAGAGTTTTTCGGAACAAGTCAGCTTAGCCAGTTTATGGATCAGACCAACCTTCTTTCAGAAATGACTCATAAACGGCGCCTTAGCGCTCTTGGACCCGGTGGCCTGACTCGTGAACGCGCGGGTTTTGAGGTCAGGGATGTGCATCCATCCCATTACGGGAGAATCTGCCCTATTGAAACCCCGGAAGGCCCCAACATCGGCCTTATTGTTTCTCTTAGCACCTATGCCAGTGTTAATGAATATGGATTTATTGAAACACCATACAGCGTTGTTAAAAATGCTACAGTAACTAATGATATCAGGTTTCTTACCGCGTTTGAAGAAAAGGAACATCCGATTGCGCAGGGCAATGCTCCTATTGATAAAAAAGGGAAATATATTAATCCACTGGTAACATCACGTGTGGCGGGTGAATTTATGATGATTAAACGGGAAGATATTGAGTTGATGGATATCTCTCCCAATCAGTTAGTAAGTGTATCTGCATCCCTTATTCCTTTTTTGGAAAATGATGATGCAAACAGAGCGTTAATGGGGTCAAACATGCAGCGCCAGGCAGTGCCTTTACTTGTTAATCAGGCGCCTTTGGTTGGGACAGGAATTGAAGGAGTAGTCGCAAAGGATTCAGGTGTAACAATAGTTGCTCAGCAAGACGGCATAGTTGTTGACGTGGATGCTTCTCGCATAGTTGTAAAGCATGATTATCCCGGTCCTTCTGATAACGGCTATCAAAAGCCTGTGACGATTTATAACCTTTCAAAATTTATACGTTCCAATCAGAATACATGCTTTAACCACCGGCCGATCGTCAGAAAAGGTCAAAAAGTAAAAGCCGGAGAGATAATTGCGGACGGACCCGCAACAGATAAAGGTGAACTTGCGCTTGGCAAGAATGTAACCGTGGCTTTTATGCCGTGGGGTGGTTATAATTATGAGGATTCCATCCTTGTTAATGAAAGACTTGTAAGGGATGGAATTTATACATCGGTTCACATTGAAGAATTTGAAGTTGTAGCGAGGGATACCAAGCTTGGAAAAGAGGATATTACACGTGACATTCCTAATGTTGGAGATGAAGCGTTAAAGGACTTGGATGAAAGCGGTATTATAAGACTTGGCGCCGAAGTCGGTCAGGGTGACATCCTGGTGGGTAAAATTACTCCAAAGGGTGAATCTCAGCTTTCTCCTGAAGAAAAGCTGTTGCGCGCCATATTTGGCGAAAAAGCCGGAGATGTTAAGGATACCTCTCTGAGGGTGCCGCCAGGAGTCGAAGGAATAGTTATTGATGCCAAGGTATTTTCGAGGCGGGGCACTGAAAAAGATGAGCGTACATCCATGATCGAAAATGCGGAAATCACTGCTCTTAAAAGAGACAGAGACGATGAACTTAGAGTAATTGATGATGTGGTTCGCGGTCGTCTTGAAAAATTACTGGTAGGCCAGATATGTTTATCACAATTGAAGAGGAATAGAAAGGTATTGCTTGCAAAGGATGCAAAGATAGATTCAGATATGCTTGCCAGGATATCGACGGCTCATCTTGAAGGAATCGTTTTGAAGGATCCAAAGCGCACCGAGCAGGTACACGACATCCTGGAGATGTATAGACATCAACGTGAACTTTGCAGGGAGGCTTTTGAGCGGAAAGTTGGTCGATTTGAAAAAGGTGACGACCTTCTTGCGGGCGTTATTAAGATGGTCAAGGTTTATGTGGCTATAAAACGGAAGCTTTCGGTTGGTGACAAGATGGCGGGTCGCCACGGCAATAAGGGGGTTGTCTCTAAAAGTCTTCCTCAGGAAGACGCCCCTTACTTTAGCGACGGCACTACTGTTGATATGGTGCTTAATCCGTTGGGAGTCCCTTCCAGGATGAATGTTGGGCAGATCCTGGAAATTCACCTTGGTTATGCCGCGCAAGGCCTTGGCGATCAAATCAACAGGTTGGTTGAGGAACAAAAAATCAAAGCCCTTAGAGAAAAAATGAAGCGGATATTCTCGGCCGAGACAGAATTGGAGATAATTGACAGCTTGTCTGATAAGGGACTCTGCCATTTTGCAAAGAATTATAAAAAGGGCGTTCACATGGCAACACCGGTTTTTGACGGTGCAAATGAGGATGAAATCAAGAATCTTCTGGATGAGGCTGGACTGAGTACATCCGGTCAGGTTACATTATATGATGGCCGTACAGGCAAGCCTTTTAATGGAAAAATTACTGTTGGTACAATGTATATGTTAAAACTTTATCATCTTGTTGATGACAAGATGCATGCAAGATCCATCGGGCCCTATTCACTTGTAACCCAGCAGCCTCTCGGAGGGAAGGCCCAGTTTGGAGGCCAGCGACTTGGTGAAATGGAGGTTTGGGCAATGGAGGCTTATGGGGCCGCTTATGCGCTGCAGGAGTTTCTAACGGTTAAGTCTGATGACATGGCAGGAAGAACACGCATGTATGAAAAGATTGTAAAAGGTCAAAACGTACTGGAACCCGGCATACCTGAGTCTTTCAAGGTTTTGACAAAAGAGTTGCAGAGTTTGGGCCTGGATGTAGCCCTTATCGAAGAAAAGGAATAAAACAGAATAATCAGGAAATATAAAATGGAAACTCTATACGATTTTTTTGCCAAGCCTGTTAATCCAAAACATTATTCAGGTGTTCGGATTGGGCTGGCATCGCCGGAGCAGATTCTAAAATGGTCGCACGGAGAGATTAAAAAGCCGGAGACAGTCAATTATCGCACATTTAAACCAGAACGAGACGGTCTTTTCTGCGCAAAGATTTTTGGCCCCACCAAGGACTATGAATGCAACTGCGGTAAGTACAAACGCATGAAACACAGGGGGGTTATTTGTGAAAAGTGCGGAGTGGAGGTCATTCAGTCCAAGGTGCGAAGAGAGCGTATGGCACATATTAAACTTGCCACACCTTGCGCACATATATGGTTTTTAAAAAGTCTTCCAAGCAAGATCGGCAATCTGCTGGATCTTACCCTTAAAAATATTGAAAAGGTTCTCTACTTTGACAGCTATATTGTTATTGATCCAAAGGACACGGATTTAACCTGTGGCCAGCTTTTGTCGGAAGATAAATATCATGAAGCTCTTGAGACTTATGAGGCAAAATTTGAAGCGGGCATAGGAGCTGAGGCTGTAAAGGAACTTCTGAAAAGAATAGATCTTGATGAAGAATATAAGAAACTGAGGGAAGATATTCGTGCCACGAGTTCAGTGGCAAAGCGTCAAAAACTTGCCAAACGGGTCAAGATAATCGATGCATTCAGGCGATCAGGATTAGACCCTGTCTGGATGATAATGGATGTTATTCCCGTTCTTCCACCTGATTTGCGTCCATTGGTTCCTCTTGAGGGTGGTAGATTCGCCACATCTGATCTAAATGACCTTTATCGCAGGGTCATTAACCGAAATAATCGTTTAAAACGCCTGATCGACTTAAAGGCTCCGGATGTTATTGTTCGAAATGAAAAAAGGATGCTTCAGGAATCGGTTGATGTCCTGTTTGATAACGGCAGGCATGGCAGAGTTATTACAGGGACCAACAAGCGGCCGTTAAAATCTCTTAGTGATACTTTAAAGGGAAAGCAGGGCCGTTTTCGCCAGAATTTGCTTGGGAAGAGGGTGGATTATTCCGGCCGTACCGTTATAACAGTTGGGCCGGATCTCAGGCTTCACCAGTGCGGCCTGCCAAAGAAGATGGCATTAGAGTTATTCAAGCCTTTTGTTTATTGTCGCCTTGAGCAGAAAGGGCTTGTTTCCACGGTAAAAAGCGCCAAGAAGATGGTAGAACGCGAGATTCCGGAAGTTTGGGATACCCTGGATGAGGTGGTTAAGGAGTATCCGGTTATGCTTAACCGCGCGCCCACGCTCCATCGGTTGGGTATTCAGGCCTTTGAGCCTATCCTGATTGAAGGCAAGGCCATTCAGTTACATCCCCTGGTTTGCACTGCATTTAATGCCGACTTTGACGGCGATCAGATGGCTGTTCATGTGCCTCTTTCTGTAGAAGCCCAGATAGAGGCCAGGGTTTTAATGCTGTCCAGCAATAATATTCTTTCCCCTGCAAATGGAAGTCCGATTATTATTCCAAACCAGGACATTGTTCTTGGCATCTATTATATGACAAGAGAGATAGAGGGGCTTAAAGGTGAAGGCAAAATTTTTGCCAATCCTGATGAGGTCAGGTCTGCATATGATTCAAAAGCGGTTGATCTCCATGCCAGGATTGTTGTTCGGATAGGTGGGGAAAGGGTAGATACAACGGTAGGACGTATCCTTTTGTGGGAAATCATGCCTCACGATAACATTTTGTCGATAAGACATATCATGGTTTCTTCCGAGGATGAAATAGAGCTTGTGCTTAAAAAGATAAAGTCAGGGGCTGTTTTTGTGGATATGGTGAATAAATATTCTCAGAGCCTTGACAAGGAAAATAATGGGATTCTCGGCTTACTTGCAAAGGATGAGTTTAAGAGGATATTTGATATAAAAGATGCTGAGATTGACGCGATTTTTTCTCTTGCATCCGGCGAAATCAGCGACATAATATTTGCCAACGACGGTTATCATATTTTTGAAATAATCAGCAAACGTCCTGAGATACCTTTTTATACAGTCAACAAGGTGATGAATAAAAAAGCGTTGCGTGGTCTTGTTGATTATGTATACAGGAATCGCGGGCCAAAGGCCACGGTCATCCTTTCCGACAGATTAAAAGATATTGGTTACAGATACTCAACAAAAGGGGGTCTTTCCATTTCGATTGACGCTATGATCATTCCGGAGACCAAATGGAATATTCTAAAAAAGGCGGAAAACCAGGTCGGCGAAATAAGCAGGCAGTATATCGAAGGTTTAATAACCCAAGGTGAAAAATATAATAAGGTCGTGGATATATGGTCAAAGGCGACGGATGATGTGGCCAATGAGATGATGGAAGCCATGAAGATGGCCCCGATAATCGATAAGAAAGGGGCTTTGGTTCTTGATAAAAAGGGAAAGCCCGTTGTCAGGGAAAGTTTCAATCCCATATATATGATGGCCGAGTCAGGTGCCAGGGGCAGTAAGGATCAGATGCGCCAATTGGCAGGTATGCGCGGCCTTATGGCAAAGCCCTCGGGTGAGATTATCGAAACTCCTATTACCGCCAATTTCAGGGAAGGACTTTCCGTGCTTCAATATTTTATTTCAACCCATGGTGCCAGAAAGGGTCTTGCAGATACGGCGTTAAAGACGGCGAACTCAGGATATCTTACAAGACGGCTTGCAGATGTTGCTCAAGACTGCGCGGTAATGGAAGAGGATTGCGGGACGATGTTGGGGGTTGAGGTTGAGTCATTGATGGAAGGAGGAGAAATTATCCAGCGTCTTGGCGAACGTATTTTAGGCCGCGTTGCCATGGAGGATGTCCGTGATCCATTTACGGACGAGGTGCTTGTAAAGAACGGAGAGGAGTTCAACGAAGCATTGGTACAGAAGATTGAAGATGCGGGTTTGGCAAAAGTAAAGATAAGGTCGGTTCTGACATGCAAGTCAAAACATGGTGTATGCGCTAAATGCTATGGACGGGACCTTTCTCATGGAAGAACAGTTGAAATAGGTCAGGCTGTGGGAATTATGGCTGCTCAATCGATCGGTGAGCCGGGAACACAATTGACCATGCGGACCTTTCACATTGGTGGAACGGCCAGTCGTCGAGCTGAACAGGCGGATATAAAAGCTCAAATAAGTGGAACTATAAAGTATGTGGATCTTAATGTTGTAAAAAATGATGAAAATGAATTTGTGGTTATGGACCGCCGCGGTGGTGAATTTGCTATAATGGATGATAAAGGGCGAGAGAGAGGGCTATTTCCTGTTATATATGGCGCTCATGTTGTTGTGCGTGATGGGCAGAAGGTCAAGGTCGGCGAGCTTCTTGCAAAGTGGGACCCGTATACAACACCAATTATTACGGAGATTGACGGAATTATTAAATTTGGCGACATTGTGCCCGGAAAGACTATGCAGGAAAAGGTGGATCCTGTTACAGGCAAATCAAGCCGCATGATTATCGAAAGCAAAACCGCGGATGAGGTTCCGAGGGTTTCTATTAAAGACAAATCCGGCAAAACAGGCAAACTTGCGGAATCAAAGGGGGTTGCGCGCTATTTGCTGCCTGTGAATGCTATCCTTCTCGTTGATGAAGGAGATGAAATTAAAGCCGGCACCGTTCTTGCCAAACTTCCGCGGGCAACAACTAAAACCAAGGATATTACAGGTGGTCTTCCAAGGGTAGCCGAGCTTTTTGAGGTGCGTAAGCCAAAAGAGATTGCTGTTTTGAGCGAAATAGATGGATATGTTTCCATATCAAAAAGCACAAAAAAGGATAAACAGAAAGTAACTATAACTCCCGTAGATATCGGCGATAAAAAGGAATATCTTATTCAACGCGGCAAATATATAAATGTTTTTGAAGGTGATTATATCAGAGCGGGAGAAGCTATTATCGACGGCTCAGCTATACCACAGGATATTTTAAATATCAAGGGTGAGATAGCACTGGCCCGCTATCTTGTTGATGAAGTTCAGGAAGTATACCGTTTGCAGGGCGTCCAGATTAATGATAAGCATATAGAGGTAATCGTTCGGCAGATGATGAGACGTGTTAAGGTTGTTGATGCTGGAGATACAGATTTTGTTGTTGAAGAGCAGATGGAAAAAACCAAATTTGAAGATGTTAACAGAGCAGTAATCGAAAAAGGCGGGAAACCCGCTGTCGCCGAACCACTTATTCTTGGAATTACTAAAGCATCGCTCAGCACAGACAGTTTTATTTCTGCGGCTTCGTTTCAGGAAACGACTAAAGTCCTGACAGATGCCAGCATTGCCGGCGCTGTCGATTATTTACGCGGTCTTAAGGAAAATGTAATAATGGGGAGAGTTATTCCTGCTGGTACAGGTTTTTACCTATATCATGATGCGGCTGTGGATCAAAAAACTTGATCAACCACGCCTATAGCGTGGTAAATCGTTAACCGTGAACGGTTATGAATATATTTACTCTAAAATTATCGCATAAAATGCTTGACAATAAGCTGCTGGACAGATAATAAATCGTCTTTTGTGAAGTTGCCCGCAAGCTGGTCAAAATTTGATGGCTTTGTCAGGGTTCGCGAATACGCGAACTATTTACATTACAGACTTTTGCGACTTAATGACTGAACTTTTAGTTTAAGGGGAGAATATGCCGACTATTAACCAGTTAGTTAGACAGGGCAGAAAACGGGTAAAGAAGAAGACCGGCACACCAGCGCTAAGGGGTGGCCCACAAAAGAGGGGAGTATGTACGCGTGTCTATACTTCGACTCCGAAGAAACCCAATTCTGCTTTGCGAAAGGTTGCCAGGGTCAGGTTGACTACCGGCGTTGAGGTCACAGCCTATATTCCCGGTATAGGCCATAATCTTCAGGAGCACTCCGTAGTTCTTGTTCGTGGAGGGCGTGTAAAGGATTTACCGGGCGTAAGATATCATATAGTCAGGGGAATTCTTGATACTCTTGGGGTTGATGGCCGAAAACAAAGCAGATCAAAGTACGGCGCAAAAAGGCCCAAGTAGAAAAGGAATTGAGGAATTGAGGAATTGAGGAATTAAAATCAATATTATACCTTCAATCCCTAAATCCCTAAATTCTTAAATTCGCAATTAAGCGAAGCAAATTCCTAAATTCGTAATTCCTCAATTATGAATTATTACAAAATAACAACTATGGTGTAATATATGCCGAGAAGAAGAGAAATACCTGAACGTATTGTTATTCCCGATTCAAAGTATAACAGCATGCTGGCAGCAAAATTCATAAAATCTATAATGCGGGACGGCAAAAAAAGTCTGGCGGAATCAATACTCTATGATGCATTTGATATCATTGAGAAAAAAATAAACGAAGCTCCGCTGAAAATTTTCGAAAAAGCCGTTGATAATGTGAAACCCATCATTGAAGTAAAGTCACGGCGTGTTGGTGGTTCAACTTATCAGGTTCCAACTGAAATTCGTCAGTCACGCCGAACCGCTCTCGGTATTAGATGGATTATAAGTTATGCGCGTAATAGATCGGAAACAAGCATGGCCGGCAAACTTGCAGGCGAGTTTTTGGATGCCGCCAGCAAGAAAGGGGCTTCTGTTAAGAAAAAGGAAACTACACACAAGATGGCCGAAGCAAACAAGGCGTTTGCTCATTATCGGTGGTAAGAATTTGTAACCGTTTCCGGAAAAAAACTGTGAACTGTGAACGGTTATATTGAGAGATGGGAATAATCAGCTTTGAGCTTTTAAGTGTTAAGGTAATTATGGGAGGGCGATGATATGGCTAAGGAAAAGTTTGATCGGACTAAGCCGCATGTAAATGTAGGAACCATAGGTCATATAGATCATGGCAAGACAACATTAACCGCGGCGATAACAAAACATCTCGGACTAAAGGGCA
>CBDAFK010000135.1:0-8350 GCA_965195235.1 uncultured Desulfobacterales bacterium
CAACATGAACGATTACCAATTGACGGCATCGAGATGAATTTTATATCCAAAAAAGATTTAATTGCCTCCAAGAAAGCTTCCGGTAGGTCACAAGACTTGATTGATGTCGAAAACCTGGAAAAAGCCTAACACTTATAAGCCAGTCTCTATCAATAGGCACTAAAAAATTCGGCGGCGGCCTCTGTGCCGCCTAAACGCTTGCAGACAGACGTGGTGTTCCGCACCGCTCCACACCACGCGGCTGAAGCGAGTCGGCAATGCATCTTATAAAATGATAACAACATATTAAATTCAGGTAATCTGAATGCTGAAATCATATCTGAAAAAGATATCTAAAATTGCAAATCAGGGCGATGCAAGGGAGGAAAGTTATTATGCAACCCTTGATGAATTGTTCAAAAAAATAGCGCAATCTTTTGGCAAAGGCAAAATACACATTACCACACTACCCAAAGCCACCGAGGCGGGCAATCCTGATTTCCGGGTCTGGGATGGGAAGCAGCATCTGAAGGAGAATATTATATGTTGAGAAAAGCCTTCCTTATTTTAGTAGCATTATTCGTAATTCCCTGTATCTCCCATGCTGAGATAAAAACCTATATCCATACTGTTAAACAATCATTTGGAGGAAGCCAATCACCAGATGACGCACGGATTGGGGCTATTGCCAAGGCCAAGCGTGAAGTCCTTGAAAAAGCCGGGACATATCTGGAAAGTTTGACCATCGTAAGGGAAAGCGTAGTTGAAAAAGATGAAATCATTGCTCTTGCCGCAGGTGTGCTAAAAGCAGAAATTGTATCCCAAAAGAACTTTGCAACAGAAGGTACTTTCGGAATTGTTGTTAAAGCAAAAGTAGATGTTGATACAAGCATTCTTGAAGAACGAATAAGAAAGTTGCTTCAAGACCGCAGCCTTTTGGAAAAATATAAAGAGAATCAAAAACATGAAAAAAAGCTTCTGGCAAGGATCAAAAAACTTGAAAGAGAAAATCAAAAACTAAAAACCCTGGCGCCGAAAGAACAGAAACAGAAAAAGGAAATACTAAAAAACCAGTTCAGAGAAGCTACGCAAAGCTTGACCGCTTCTGAATTAATGAACAAAGCCCTGGCTTTTTGGAAAAACGGAAAATATACAGACCCAGACAAGGCATTGGAGTATCTAAATAAGGCGATTAGTCTGGATTCAAATTACGCTGATGCCTATAACAACCGAGGGGTCACTTGGGGTATCAAAGGCAATTATGATCAAGCTATATCAGATTTTAACAAAGTCATTGAATTAAACCCAGGAGACGCTGATGCCTATAACAACCGAGGGAACGCCTGGAGAGAAAAAGGCAATTATGATAAGGCTATATCAGATTTTAACAAAGCAATTGAATTAAACCCAGAATACGCTAATGCCTATTACAACCGAGGGAACACCT
This sequence comes from uncultured Desulfobacterales bacterium, assembly GCA_965195235.1. Lineage (GTDB taxonomy): Bacteria > Desulfobacterota > Desulfobacteria > Desulfobacterales > ETH-SRB1 > Desulfaltia. The sequence continues at coordinate 1,427 of CBDAFK010000135.1, forward strand.
GGGGGGGGAAAGGCAATTATGATCGGGCCATATTGGATTATAATAAAGTCATTGAATTAGACCCGGGATACGCTGAAGCCTATGTTAACCGAGGGAGCACCTGGGCTATCGAAGGCAATTATGATCGGGCCATATCGGATTTTAGCAAAGCAATTGAATTAAACCCAGGATTAGCTGAAGCCTATAACAACCGAGGGAACACCCGGTGGAACAAAGGCAATTATGATCGAGCCATATTGGATTATAACAAAGCAATTGAATTAAACCCAGAATACGCTAATGCCTATTACAACCGAGGGAACACCCGGTGGAACAAAGGCAATTATGATCGAGCCATATTGGATTATAACAAAGCAATTGAATTAAACCCAAGAAACGCTAATGCCTATTATAACAGAGGAAGTGCTTGGAAAAACAAAGGCAATTATGATCAAGCTGTATCGGATTATAATAATTATCTAAAAATAAATGGCAACAAATATGGGTATGCCAACCAGGTAAGACAAGAAATAAGAAATTTAGGATATACTCCAAAATATTGAAGTTCACATAACCTTAAATCCAAGATGCCAGAAATTTTCAATTGAGATGCGCAACTGCAGGAGCGTTTTGGAAGAGGCTAATGCCATTTCTTCAGCAATTGTTCGAATGTACAGAATGCGGCACAGTGCTCGACACCAACGAAGAGAAGGGTTTGTTGTTACCCTGCAGGCAGTGTGGCGCCACCTCCTCGAAACCTATCACCGACCTGAAGGAAACATTTGTACTAAAAGTCAAACCAGCAGGAGCCTCGAGGGGGGACTTCCGGACCTGACGTGGCAAGGGTGTTGGCTCGTGCCTGATTTCGGTCGTTATGTTTCTTAAAGGAATAAAAAATGCTACCTGATCCTTTATATCATCCAGTTTATTATGATTCGTGTGCCTTTGATGGTGGTGATGATGCAGAACAAAAGGCTTCCATTGAAGCGAGGGAATTATTTGAGAAAAAAGGTGGCAATATTAAGGTCGTTCATTCAGTTAAGAAAGAAATAGACTTTCCAAGCACACCTCAATGGGTAAAATATATAGCAAATAATTCAATATATACGATAGAAGTCCAACATAACCAAGAAGAGGTAGCAGAACTAAGAGAAGTGGAAAGGATAATTGTTGGTAATGGTAACATCGAAAAGCGCAAGGCGGACTGTAGGCATGTATTCGAGGCTCAAAAATATGGCAGTTATTTTGTAACTACCGACAACGGAATTCTAAAACACAATAATGAAATTAGAAAAAGGTTTAATTTGTTTATAATCAAACCTTCAGAATTTTTAGGTATGGTTAAACAATATGGAAATTAAAATCTAATGGAAAAGTATAAAGAATTTTCAGTCCAGGCCAGAAATGGCATTTTTACAATTGTAGTTTATCGAGGTATTACCCCTCCCTTTAAAGCCATAATCACAGGTGTTCTCCCAGGGCTTGCAAAAATCATAAGGCCCGGCGAGTCTACACCCATAATGGAAGAAGAAGAGTTTGGTCCAGTGGAGGTCGAAGAGAATTTTGAGAACACGGTTATCGAAAAGGCTAAGGTAGTAATAGAAAAAAAATCAGGCCCAGTTATAAGTTGCAAGGAAATATAAAAACAATTCTTTTACTGTGCGAATTCCGGTACAAATGTCTTGGCTGTAGATTTCGACCTAAATCTGCCACCCATTCTGGTTCAAACCTGCCACAGAAAAGGGACGTAAAGGGAGACGTTGACAAATTGGACAAAACGGCGGGTGTGAATTCGAGGGAGTTATGGATCGCAACAACACAAACTCGATGAGGGAATTAGTATAATTAGTCAAGGACGTCTCTCCCTCTCAACTAAAACATTATTGAGCCAAAAAAATGACCTATCGGAAAGAGCCACATGTAATTTGCTTAGGAGATATTAAGCAGGCTGTCCTATATTTTGACAAGGTAATACCTGTAAATCATATTCAGTTGCAAGAACATTCAAATCCTGCACAGTTAACACGAGATTTAATTGATGGTTTTGGCTCGTCTAATATTGCCATTAATAATGCCTTTCTTGGTAAACTCAAAGAGATTCAATCCGCCATGATTGTAATGTGTGATATCACAAAAAAACTATTAGGATTAAAACGAAACAGCAAAGATGCTTACAACAAGGAATTGTCGCAATTGCCTTTAGATAAAAGAAAGGCGGCAAGCAATTTTGTGGATTATTTTGTGTCAGAAATCAATAATGAAAGCAAAGATACATTAAGCAAAGAATTATTCAATATTCTGCTCGGCTTTTCTTACATGGAGGATGTAAAAACAAACAATGGTGCCAAGATAAGTACATTGCTCAATCAACTTGGCTCATTAGCTGGATCGAAACATTTTTCAGTATTATTGCCTGAGAAATGTCTTTTAAACGATGATGAAAAAAAATGTGACTTTTCATTAATACTTTCCAACTTGAATTTAATTGATACATCAGAAACATCTTGGGAACAGATACTCGAATTTCGGAAAGATAAAGATGCTTCAAAAAAACTTAGGAATTTGAGATTGTTTTTTCATGACAATTACAAAGGAAAAGATCGTCAATATATTGAAGATGATCTGATGAAACGGTTAGAAGATTACGAGCAAAAGTGTAAAGAATGGGGTTTTCAAACTAAAAACTCAACCATGACTGCGATATTAAATTCAAAAAACTTTCAAACAAGTTTATATGCAACACTAATTGGTGCATCTTTTGGACAACCTATCATCATGGAAGGTGCAGTAATAGCTGGGACTTGTATTGAAATTGTGAAATGTGTTTTGCTATGATAGCAAATAACGGTTGGATTTGCGAGAAGCCTTTCTATTAGTGCCTTTGTGGTTAGTTGCCAATTTGTGATCAAGTATGCGTTTTGTCAAGAACCACATTAATTTGATGAATTTTGGTATATTCTACTGGAAATTACAACAAAAAAGCCTTGATTTATAGCAAATACCTGATAAAGTATGCGTATTAATAACTCGGAAACGCATACTTTATCAGGTGGGTCATGGATGAAAAATATGTATTGCAAAGATTCCGGCGGCAAAAGATTATCACCATCGAACAACTCGTACGACTGCTCAAATGCTCGGTGATTACGGTCAGACGGCGGCTGAAAAAGTGGAAGACATACACAAGCATTAACAAAAATGGACGCTACTATACGCTGCCAAAGATTCCGGTGTTTGATGAAAAGGGCTTATGGAAGTATCAAACGGTTCTTTTTTCAAAGCATGGCAACCTTAAGCAAACTATCGTTGAGCTGATAAAAGACTCAGAAACAGGTCTCAGTGCCGTTGAGATTGCCGGCATTGTAAATCTTGCACCAAACAGTTCATTTCTATCCCAAATTAAAAATGTACCCGGCGTAAGGAGAGAAAAATATCAGGGCCGATTTATTTATCTTTCAGGCAGCCCTGATATTTATAACCGGCAGAAGCAGAGATGGACATTAAGCCGCCAAGAAGGCATTGACTTTCCAACTGATTCAGAAGCTATAGTGATTTTAGTTCAGCTGATAAAGCATCCCGACATTGGCATTGACCAACTTTCGGATAAAGTATCAAGGCGGGGGAAACGGGTTTACCCTGATGCAGTTAGAAGGTTTTTAGAGTTCCACGACCTGTTAAAAAAAACTTTGGATACAAAGCGGTGAAGTGTCTGACGAACTATATTGACAAAATAACCAGGGACATTTGTCCAGCCAGTTTGTTTAAAGAAAGGCCGACAATTTATTTTTACCCACAGGTCAGCGCTGACCGCAAAGATGATCTGAGAGTGCTCAAGAGCCGCGAAAAGAATGTGGTGACGCTGGATATTGGAGCATTTCGTGCCAGGGAGATAATTTTACACAACGGCGATGGCGCTGTGTATCATAGCCGGCAACTGCGTGAACTTACGCCCTATCGCGGCACGTATGGATACGATGTTCTTGTCTACGTTGGCCGCGCCCTTTTTGTAGATTGTCGCAGCGAACAACAGATAATAGAGCATTTGGCCCGAAGGAACGTTTTAATATCCCAGCGTGAGATCGGGTTTCTGGGTAAAAAATTTATCACCTATCTGGCCATAGCGCACAAACAGAGTCGGCAGCGATTAAAAAAAGTGATGGCGTTACGAGGCGGGTATATTCTGCATCTTGACGGCACCTGTGAGGGTGACAGCCCGCACCTTTTTACCGGCATAGACGGTATTGCCCAGATCGTATTGGATAATATCAAACTTCCTTCAGAGAAGGCGGAGCTGCTCATACCGTTTTTTCGTCAAATAAGAGAGCAATACGGAGACCCGATTGCATTGGTACATGATATGGGCCGAGGGATTTTATGTGCGGTAAAGACCGTGTTTAAAGATGTTCCAGACTTTATTTGTCATTTTCATTTCTTACGTGATATCGGCAAGGACTTGTTTGAGAAAGAATATGCCACGATCAGGAACCGGTTAAAAAAGCACAAGATTCGCCCCCTGCTTCGTCAAAGGGCCAAGGCATTGGAAAAAATCATTGGTGATGATCCGCAGGCAGTTTATCGGTTAGCGGCCGGCATTAGTAGCGGCCGGATTGATGAGCCATCGTCTTCAGATGATATGGCTGCTATGGCAGCATATACAATGATTCATTGGACTTTTGACACATCAGAAGTGGATGGATACGGGTTTCCTTTTGATTGCCCTCATTTGATATTTTATCAGAGGTTAAGGGTTTTGCATGATCTGGTCAATGCACAGCTTGTCAGCAATAAAGTGTTGTCCGGGCTTTGGAGACCCCTTACGAAGATCGTTGAAGACCAGCAGTTAAAGAAGGCCTCTTTGCAGATGGAAAAAAAAGTAAAGGTCTTTAAAAAGCTGCGCATAGCCTTGTCCATAGCAGTTCCGCAGAACAACAAAGGTCTTAACGATGATGGTCTGGAAGCAGATATAAGGAGCATTGAGGAAGAAGTAAAAATATTCCGCAGGGAAATAACGTCAGATAAAGAATTTTATCGTAAAGACGATTATAAAAAGATGATCAAGCAGATTGACAAATACTGGGACAAGCTTTTTGCTGATGCGATAACAGTAAATGTCCCATCCGGTCAAATTACGATTCAACCCCAGCGTACAAATAATATCCTGGAACGATTTTTCCGGGATTTCAAGCGTGGAAACCGAAAAAAAAGCGGCACGATATCTTTAAACAAAACTCTCAGGTCCATGCTTGCTGATACTCCTTTAGTGAAGAACCTTGATAATCCTGAATACCTGGAAATTATTCTTGATGGAAGCAATACGTTAGAAGATCGTTTTGAGAAAATTGACAGCCGCATGGTTATAGAAAAATTAAAGGCAGAGCAGAAGAAATACGGAAAGATAAGTCCTGAGATGAAAAAAATTATTCGGTGGCCGGATTTACCCAGGCGACTGGCCTTCCTGTTGGCCGCTTAGCAATATAAGTGCCAACCGTTATTTGCTGTCATAGGTGTTTTGCGTTTGACGAATCGCAAACACGCTTTTAAGAATAAAAAAAGCCGCCACGATCTTGCCTATATTATTGAGGGAAAAGACAGATTAAAACAGAGTGAGACGTTTAACCCAAAACGATAGCCTTAGTATTCGTGACTTGGGCGGATCGGACCGAGATAACAAGCTAAAACCAACAACACAAACATTCTGCGGACAAGCCGCAGATGTTATGTTTCGAAACATACTGAGTAAAATTAAGGTAACGATATGAACTGGTATCAAGAATGGCAGGCCTTAAGTGCAAGAATCCATGGACTTCTTGATGCGGGTTCTTTCTTTTATAGTGCGCTCCAGCATCACTCATCAGATGATATGAGTGTCAGAAAAAAAATACTCTTAGCTAATGCAAAAAAAATATTTGAAATTCTGAATAATTACCTGAAAGAATATCAATCCACCTTTCCTAAAGAAGCATTCGAAAGCCTAAAAAGATTCTTGGAACAACCTGATATAAAGAATTTTAATTTTACGCCAAATCAAGGTCAAGTTCGTGGCCATGTTCAATTTGCCTTAACCTCTCTTGCGGCGTTCGAATCCGAATTCTCATACATTATTGCCGATACACAAGCCGTAGCTCTACGAATTACAGAACGAGCTTTTGCCCATTTGCATAGAAGTATTATTGCTGACGATGAAATTAGAAAAAAATGGTTATCCGCCTTTTCTGAGGGAGAGCCAAAATGTGAAAAACTCGGTTCCTTACATTTGCTGTCACATGGTGTGTGGGCTTTTAAAGCTCATGCTGAAAAGGGTCGAACGGACTTAATTCTAAATGAACCTTTGCCTGACACATCATTGATCGAAAAAACATCTACTGCTCTTGTTCTAACTGAATGGAAAGTTATCAGGAAAAGTAATGAACTTGATGCTAAAACACGAGAGGCATACGAACAAACAAAAATATATACAGCTGGGGTATTGAGCGGAATTGAACTCGTTAATTACCGCTACCTGGTAATGGTATCTGAGAAAAGTATGAAAATGCCTGGTGATTTAATAGAAAATAACGTTACTTTTAGGTATATAAATCTGTCTGTTGATCCAGATACACCTTCAAAAGAAGCTAAGAAATCATAGTTTATTTGCTATGAAAACATAACATCAGCATTAAGGGCGACGGCAAAAAGCCGCCGCGCCTTATGCCGGGCTATGTTTCATGAAGCACTAATTAAATTAAGGAGTAAAAATGGCTGAAGATAAAAATCTAAAGAAGGATGAAGTCGTAAAAACAGGAACCCCACTGGTATTCATAAGCCATGACACAAGAGATGATAAGCTTGCCGAAGCCTTTAGCGCACTTCTAAAAAGTGTAAGTGCTGGTGTTTTAAAGTCCTTCCGAACATCAGATCGGAAGAGCGTCGGGTAGGGAAAGAGTGTAGATCTCGGTGGTCGCCGTG
>CBDAFK010000136.1:0-5916 GCA_965195235.1 uncultured Desulfobacterales bacterium
GGTCAATTTTAACCATCGTCATCGACGACATGGTCAGCTATTTCAAAATCGTTATAAATCAATTTTGTGCCAGGAGGATCAGTATTTATTAGAGTTGGTGCGCTACATTCACCTGAATCCCCTGAGAGCGAAGCTTGTACCAGATTTAAAAATACTGGATAAGTATTCGTATTGCGGCCATAGCGTGCTGATGGGCAAAAAGAAACATGACTGGCAGGATACGAATTACATCCTGAAGTTTTATGACAGCAAATATGCAGTTGCCCGTCGGCGTTACCGGAAGTATGTCAAGAAGGGAATTCCTGAGGGGCGAAGACCTGATTTGGTGGGAGGCGGTTTGATTCGCAGTGCTGGTGGTTGGTCAGTGGTCAAATCATTACGAAAGAATGCCGCTCGAATGAAGGGTGATGAACGTATCTTAGGTGATGGAGATTTTGTCAAAAAGATATTAAAGGAATCTCAGGAAAATTTTGAGAGCAAGTACAAGATTGAGGCTAAGGGGTACGATTTTGACTGGCTGGTTAAGCAGGTGGCTTACTTGCTGGATATTAAGCCGGGGGATGTTTTAGCTCGTGGTAAATATAAGCAAACCGTGAAAGCAAGGGATTTACTTTGCTACTGGGGGACGCGAGAATTAGGGATGACGACCGTAGAGCTGGCCAAAAAACTAAATTTAGCTCAGCCCACTATAAGCCAGTCAGCTATGCGAGGGCGAAAAACAGCCGCAGACGCGGGATTAAAGCTATTGGAATAAATCAAACAATAATCCACGATTTGCCTGTTTCCAAACCGTTTTTTTTGGAGGATATCTATAATGGAAAAAGAGCCCATAGATCTTGAAGATATTTTAAAAAATACTGAAGTTCAAAAAGCGACCAGCAATATAAACCAGGAACTCATTGAAAGGAGAAAATATAAACCTCCTGTATGTGATGTCTTTTTCCACCCTTACACTTCTTTGCAGGATAATACCGATTTTCAATTTATTGTTGACAGGGAAGCAAAAAAACTGCTGCCGAAAATTATCAATAATAAAGTGGAATTCATTACCGGAGTTGATTCGCCTGAAAACTCCTTTAAAGAAAAATACTGCAAAACGCGTAATATCGGCATTGTCTTTTCAGGCGGACCTGCTCCCGGCGGGCATAATGTAATTGCGGGGCTTTATGACGCAGCTAAAAAAGCCAATCCTGAAAACAAAATATTCGGTTTCCTGCTTGGTCCGGACGGAATACTTGAAAATGAGGCTATTGAGCTGACAAAAAGTATTGTCGATTCTTACAGAAACTTAGGCGGTTTTACAATGATAAAGACAGGCCGGACAAAAATCGACACAAAAAAGAAGATGCTCCTTACAAAGGAGACATGCAGGAATCTTGGCCTTGATGCCGTTGTAATCGTTGGAGGTGATGATTCAAATACCAATGCGGCATTTCTGGCACAGGAGATGTTTGACGAAAGTTTGCAGGTTATCGGCGTCCCCAAGACAATTGATGGTGATATTCAGGTAAAGGATGCTGACAGCAAAGTTCTGTGTGCCGTTTCCTTTGGTTTCCATACCGCTGCACGCGCCTTTGCCAATGAAATAAGCAATCTGTGCACAGACAGCAGCTCAGATGTCAAATACTGGCATATTTGCAAAGTTATGGGAAGGGTAGCAAGCCACCTGGCTCTTGAAGTGGCTTTGCAGACTCACGCTAATATGACACTCATTGGCGAAGAACTTGCCAACTTCATAGATAAAGAAAGGCTTGAAAAAGCAAAAAAAGAAAAAATTGTGGATTACAGCGCTTACGGCATGACCCTGCGGCATCTTTCCCGTATAATTTGCGATGGTATTGTAAGAAGGGCGGCTGTTGGAAAAAATTACGGGATAATTGTCATACCTGAGGGTGTTCTGGAATTCATCGATGAAATACAGACATTTATAATCAAATTAAATACAATTATCGCTGAATATAACGAAATGCATGATACTGATTTTCACTCTGATTTTCCTCTTCTCCGGGATAAACTGGAATATCTGCGAAGGCTGGCAAGACGTTCCCGTGAAGATAAGTCATTTACTATATGGAATACACGTGATGATGATCTGTTCGACGATATCCCGGAATTTTTCCAGAAAGGGCTTCTAACAGAAAGGGACAGCCACGGTAATTTCCAGTTTTCACTCGTTGAAACAGACAAGGTCGTAATGGAGCTGGTAACCGACTATCTGAATATTCTTAAAGAAAAGGGGGTTTATAAAATAGGAATAGAAAAAACCTATTATAAAGACACCCTTAATAAGGCAGGCATTGATCCTGATTTTTTTGGGCCTGTAATGTTTAAAAACTATGATGATTCTGATCTTCTGCTGGTTAAGGAATCGATCATATCTGTTAAAACCCTGAAAAAGGTCCTGCAAAAGGAAGGGGCTGTCAAGGAAAATAAAAAAATCCCCGTATCTGTAGAAAAAATCTTTAAGAAATCGGCTCCAAAGTTCAAAACCCAGGTGCATTTTTACGGTTACGACGGCAGGGGAAATGATCCGACCAGATTTGACTGTATTTATACATACAACTTAGGACTGACCGTTTTCAGCCTGATCGCAAACGGTTCAACCGGCCAGATGGCGGCAATAAAGAATCTGGAAATGGATTTTTCCAAATGGGAGCCCATCGGAATTCCTATAGCGCCTCTTATGCACCTTGAAGAAAGAAAGGGAAAACTGGCCCTTGTGCTGGAAAAGAGCATGGTGGATGTAAATTCCATAGCTTTCAGAGCTGTAAAGGGATTAAGAGAGAAGTGGCTTGCGGCAACACCGGGTGAGGATAACTTTCGAAGGCCGGGCCCTATACGTTTTACCGGAAAAAGTGAAGAGGACAGACCCATAACGCTTGTGTTGAATTCACTGCATAATTAAGGGGTAAGGGGTAAGGAAAAAAGAGATGAACGTCCAACATCGAACGTCCAACATCGAATGTTGAATGTTCGGTATTGGTTTTTTTCGATTTTAAAATAATTTGAAGAGCGGTATGTTCGGGGTAAGGATTAAAAGGTGGCTTATGGATTTGAAGGTTATGTTGACAACATTTGGCTTGGTATTTCTGGCAGAACTGGGGGATAAAACACAGTTTGCCACATTTTGCCTTTCTGCGGATAATGATTCAAAAATTTCTGTATTTTTGGGGTCTGCCTGCGCCCTTGTGATAACTTCGCTTATCGCTGTCCTGTTTGGCGCGGCATTCAGCCGGTTTATTCCGCAGAATTACATTAAAATCGGAACAGGAATTTTTTTTATTATCGCAGGTATATGGTTTTTAATGTCTCCGGCCAGGAGTGTGTAAAAAATCGGTTTTTACCAGAGAAAACCTTACAATATTAAATGGTCATTGGGGTAAACCTATTTTTTTATAAGTTCATCATTTCCTACCCCTTAATCCTTACCCCTTAATCCTTACCCCTTAATCCTTACCTAATAACTCCGTTGCTTTATTAACTATATTTTCAGGAGTAAACCCGAATCTTTCCATGACAAGCCCACCGGGCGCTGAAACCCCAAAGCCGGTTATGCCGATTATTGTGCCGCTGCTTCCAACATACTTTTCCCATCCCATTGGAATGCCTGCTTCAACGGCAATCCGTTTTTTCACATCCGGCAAAAGGACTTTATCCTTATACTCCTGTGATTTTTTTTCAAAAAGTTCCCAGCTTGGCATATTTACCACTCTAACCTGAATACCCTTTGCAACAAGACTATCCGCGGCTTTTAGCGCAATATGCACCTCCGACCCTGAAGCAATCAGAATAATTTCCGGTCTGCTATCAGAATCGGACAGAATATAAGCGCCGTTTGCAACCCCTTCTGCCAGGCCATATCTTAACCTGTCTAAAACAAGAAGTTTCTGGCGGCTCAGGATCAGGGCTACAGGACCATCAACGCTTTTCATTGCAACACGCCATGCCTCTGCTGTTTCCACCGCATCCGCTGGTCGGATTACAGTCAGCCCGGGGATAGCCCTTAAACCGGCTATATGTTCAACAGGCTGATGCGTCGGCCCGTCTTCACCCACAGCAACGCTGTCATGCGTAAAGATATAAATCACCGGCAATTTCATCATGCAGGCAAGACGAATTGACGGACGCATATAATCCGCAAACACAAGGAAAGTGCCCCCATAAGGCCTCAAACCCTTATGTATCGCCATGCCGGACATAATAGCTCCCATGGCATGCTCCCTGACTCCAAAATGGATATTCCTGTTGTCATACCTGTTTTTTTGAAAATCATGAGAAGATTCTATATATGTCTTGTTTGAAGGAGCCAGATCAGCAGATCCGCCGATAAGGGAAGGCACTTTTTCTGCAATAGCATTGAGCGCCTTGCCGGATGCTGCCCGCGTTGCAATGGAACCTTCGAACTCCGGCAGATTTGCATCCCATCCATCCTTTAATCTGCCGCTTACAGCATCTGTCCATCTTTCTGCAAGATCGGGGTATTTATCCCTGTAGATCTCGGATCTTTCCCGCCATTTTGATTCTGCTTCCTTTCCCCTAACAGCATATTTTTTGAATATATCAAGAACCTGCTCAGGCACGTAAAATGTATCTGCTTCAGGGAAGCCTAACCTTTGCTTTGCAAGTCGAACCTCTTCTTCGCCAAGAGGAGATCCATGAGCATCTGCCGAGTCCTGTTTGTTTGGGCTGCCAAATGCAATATGTGTGCGCAGCATAATCAGGGAAGGCTTATCTGTTTCCTCCTTTGCCGCAATGACAGCATTATAAATTGCATTTAGATCATTTCCGTCATCAACCTGCTGCACATGCCAGTTATATGCCCTGAATCTTTGGGCAACATCCTCTGTAAAAGATATATCCGTGCACCCTTCGATAGAAATTTTGTTATCATCATAAATACAGATCAACCTGGAAAGACCAAGGTGGCCGGCAAGGGATGCGGCTTCCGAGGTAATCCCCTCCATCATGTCCCCGTCGCCGCACATTACAAATGTATGATGGTCCACAATCTCACAATCAGTGCGGTTATATGTTGCAGCAAGGCCCCGTTCAGCCATTGCCATGCCAACTGCATTAGCAAAACCCTGCCCTAATGGGCCGGTTGTTGTTTCAACGCCAGGGGTATGCCCGAATTCAGGATGTCCCGGGGTTTTGCTACCCCATTGTCTGAAGTTTTTTATATCATCCAGGCTTAAATCATAACCTGAAAGATACAGCAGGCTGTAGAGAAGCATGGATGCATGACCTCCGGACAGTACAAACCGGTCCCTGTCCAGCCAGCCCGGATTGTCTGGATTGTGTTTTAAAATCCGGGTCCAGAGCACATATCCTGCCGGCGCAAGCCCCATTGGCGCGCCGGGATGCCCGGAGTTGGCCTTTTGAATAGCGTCCATGGAAAGAGCGCGGATCGTATTCACGCAAAGTTCATCTGCTTCAGATTTGTTCATGTATTTTTTCTCCTTATATTAATCAGGTCTCATGCCCCGCCTGCCTCGCGTTGCGAAGCATTGCGGACAGGGAGGCCCGCCCGGCACCGCAAGGCTTCAGCCGAGGCGGACGGGCACGAGCGGGCAGGTCGGGGAGCGGGAATGACATAGCTTCAGATCAGGAAACTTTATAAGGATTTACAAGAAGAACCGGCACAGGAGATGCCTTTGCTACACGTTCCGCAACAGAACCGAAAACGACCTTTTCCAGACCCTTCCTGCCGTGAGTTCCCAGGATAAGCAAGTCAATGCCTTTGGATCCGGTATATTTTAAAATTTCTTCCGAGATATCTCCTGGCACCACTTCCGCTCTGGTTTCCGGAAAATCGGAAAAATATTCTTCTGTAAATTCTTTAAGCCGTTTCTTCGCTCCTTCTACTATCTCATCTTCAAACTTGCTTATAGAAGGGTGAGGAACGTAAATGCCGGA
>CBDAFK010000137.1:0-2326 GCA_965195235.1 uncultured Desulfobacterales bacterium
TGTCGTGTAACAAAACGTTCAGTTACCATTGGAGACGGTAATGCAGCTATTATCGGCATGTTATTCGGCATGCTTTTGCCTGCAACAGCGCCATGGTGGCTTGTAATACTTGGAACATGTGTCGCCGTTATTATCGGCAAACAGATCTACGGGGGAATCGGAGGCAATGCTTTTAATCCTGTAGTTGTTGCTATGGCCATTGTGATGATATCGTGGAAAGATATATTTGATTTTAACGAAGCGCTTATGAATTACGATTTTGATTTTGCCATGCTCTATCCCCTTGCCGCTTTAAAACATTTCGGCGTATCTGCAGTTGATTCATTCAGCGCCGGCGATCTTTTAATGGGCAAACAGTCCGGAGGAATAGGTTCAACCTTTGGACTTGGACTTATTGCAGGCGGAATTTATCTCATTATCAGAGGAATCATCAGGTGGGAAATATCGCTTTCCTTTCTATCCGGCATCTTCATAACTGCTCTGATATTTAATCTGACCGATTCCGCACATTATGCAGGCCCGGTTGTCCATCTTTTTGCAGGTTATACTTTGATCGGCGCCATTTTCCTTGCAACCGAAGACTCCTCTTCACCGGTTAATTTTATTCCCATGCTTATTTACGGAGCGGGCGCAGGTTTCTTGACAGTGCTCATCAGAAATATCGGCGTCTATGTTGATGGCGTGATTTTCGCGATCCTGATTATGAACCTTGTAAATCCGCTTTTAGATAAGATCTGTCCAAAAGCGATTGGAAAGGCAGCTTAAAATGCGTGAAATAATAAAAATGATCGTAGTCCTGACTGTACTTAGCGCTTTCTCAGGAGGCCTTCTTGCAGCAATCCGCGGAGAAACAAAGGTTAAAATTGAAGACCAGCAGTTAAAGTTTGTTAAAGGGCCTGCAATAACCAATATTCTTGAGGGATGTTCCAACGATCCTATTGCTGACCGCTTTAAAATCAAGGATGGAGACATTGAAAGAAGTTTCTTTGTAGGTGTATTTGACGGAAAAGCTAATAGATTTGCATTTGAAGGCACTGGAAAGGGTTTTGGCGGTGATATCGGCCTTATGGTTGGTGTAAACATAGATAACGACAAGATTATCGGCATGGGTGTAACCACCCACAGTGAAACGCCGGGCATAGGTTCCAAAGCACAAACAGATCCTAAATTTTCAGATCAATTCAAGGGATTAGCCGCAATTGAACCCTGCAAGGTCAAACCGGACGGAGGAGAAATCGACGCCATATCCGGGGCTACTGTTACATCACGAGGTGTTTGCGTCGGCGTAACAAACGCTGCAAATATTTATAAGCGTTTAAAACCTCAAATTGCTGAAAAACTAAAGGAATTTAAGTAGGGAGTAAAAGATGGCTAAGTCTATCACTCAGGAATTTGTCAAAGGTTTGTGGGATGAGATACCACCATTCAGGCTTGTGCTTGGTCTCTGTCCCACGCTTGCTGTTACTAAATCGGTAGAAAACGGACTGGGAATGGGAGTGGCTGTAATCTTTGTTCTGGTATGTTCAAATATGCTGGTTTCGTTACTGCGGAACATAATTCCTTCAAAAGTAAGAATAGCCTGTTTTATCGTTATTATCGCCACATTTGTTATCGTGGTTGAACTTCTTATGCAGGCATATACATATCCGCTCTTTTTAAAGCTTGGTATATTCATACCTCTTATTGTCGTCAACTGCGTGGTACTTGGACGCGCCGAGGCGTTTGCCTATAAAAACGGTATTGTCCGTTCAATAGTGGATGGGTTTGGAATAGGCGCCGGGTTTACAATTTCCCTGGTTGCTATCGGTGCTTTACGAGAGGTGTTTGGCAGCGGCACATTTTTTGGAATGTCTGTATTTGGGCCCTCCTTTCAGCCTTTTACATTCATGATCGAGGCGCCCGGCGCTTTTGTGTGCCTTGGGCTCATGCTCTCTATGATGAACCTTGCAGGAAATAAATAGGAGAAAATCTAATGGGTGATTATATACTCCTTGCGGTAAGCTGTGTCTTTGTTAACAACATTCTGCTTGCCCAGTATCTGGGTTGCTGTCCTTTTATGGGGACATCAAAAAAGATGGAGACAGCAGTTGGAATGGGTATGGCTGTTGTCTTTGTTCTTGTTATGGCCGGCGCAATAACATGGCTTATCGAGGCATATGTTTTAAAACCGTTCAACCTTGAATACCTTAGAACTATTGCTTTTATTCTTGTAATAGCTTCCCTTGTTCAGTTTGTTGAGATGTTCTTAAGAAAAAGCATTCCAGCGCTGTATAAAGGCCTTGGAATTTTTTTGCCCCTGATTACAACTAACTGCGCTGTAATGGGG
>CBDAFK010000138.1:0-3721 GCA_965195235.1 uncultured Desulfobacterales bacterium
TCAGAAAAACCGGTCCAAACCTTTTGCCCCTTTTTGCCTATAACAATAGCGGTTCCGGTATCCTGGCACAGGGGAAACACCCCTTGTGCGGAAATAACCGCATTCCTTAGCATCTCAAGGGCAACATACCTGTCGTTTTTAGAAGCTTCAGGGTCGTCAATAATCATTGCCAATTGCTTGAGATGAGACGGCCTGAGCAGATGGGATACATCTTTGAATGCCTGCTCGGCAAGGAGAGTGAGCCCCTCAGGAGCGATTTTCACAATCTCGGTATTTAAGAAGGGTTTTAAGCCAATATGGTCTGTTGTTATTAAACGATAAGGTGTGGAATCATCTTTCAAGGGAAACATTTCCTGATAGGTAAATTCTACCATTGCAAATTTCTCCTGATTAATGTCTGAACGAAAACTCAGAACACTAATTACAATTACCACGAATTGCAAAAACAAACAATCTCTTTCGTTCTCGAAGACTAAGGAACGTGAACGAAATAACTTCCACAAGTAGGCGCATAGATTTGGGTCAAATTTGTTCGATCTCAAATTACAAAAGCTGATGGAATAGCAGGCTATTTTGATGTTTTTGTGATTTGAGACCGGGCAAAGGTGGCCTGAAGCTGTGATGCATAGTTGGGGAAGTTATTTCGTTCACGTTCCTAAGGTTATGCCGATTTTTTTAATTCCTGATCCAACACAATTTGTAACCGTGAACGGTTACCAAAATTTCTTGTCGTGATAATTTGACTAAATACAATTTTACTGGTAAAAAACAATATTTTGTAATATTTAAGCAGGTTAAAAATTAGTGAGGCTTTTTTCATGAAGAACCGTCCCGCAAATATTATTCTTCCGTTAATAATCTTTCTTTGTCTCAGCGGTCTTACTGTTGTTCTGTGGCAGGACTACACTGAGCATGATGAGGAAATTATGCGCAGGCACACTGAGACTACGGCGGAGCAGATCCACATGCGTCTGGAAGACTTTATTGAAGAAAGGCTCTCTTCATTGGAGGTGCTGGCCGACCGCTGGGTCGAACGAAGGCCTCCTGACTTTAGCTATACCCGTTACCGGCAGTTTGCCGAGACTTACTTTAAGCATTACCCCGGCTTTCAGGCCATCAATTGGGTTGATACGGACGGGTTTATCCGCTGGGTCTACCCCGAAAAACAAAATTATGCCGCAAAGGATAAAAACATGCACAACCATCCTGAAACCGCCGTTCGGGAATCCTTTGCACGCGCTGAAAAAGACCGCACATATGTCATTACGCCATGCATAACTCTTTGTCAGGGTGGTATCGGTTTTGCCAGTTACTGGCCTTTAGTTTACGATGGCAAAATGCAAGGATACATAAATGGAATCTTCAATATCAGCTCGGTAGTTAAATTACGGACCGGGGAAAATATCTTTGACGAGTTCCGGTTAGCCTTATATGAAGGAGATCGTCTCATCTATCAGCACGGCTTTGATAAGGAGCTTATGGCCTCCAACCGTTCTGTCCGCGCCACACGTGAGATCCATTTTCGCGGAAAAACCTGGCGCCTGGAATTGGAACCGCTGAGGATAACCGCAAAAAATGAGTTGGCCGCTTATCTGGGGCTGGAAAATCCCACGCGCCTGATGTTTCTCTTCTTTGGTCTCATGCTCTCGACCGGTTTGTCCTTCCTCCTTTACTCCTTTATGCACAGGATGCAGATGTACCAGGTGGCCCGCGACCAGGCCCTCTATGAGGTAAATGAACGAAAGCGTGCAGAGCAGGAAATACAGAATCTTCAGCTCTACAATCGCAGGTTAATTGAAACAAACCTTGATCCTTTGGTAACCTTCGATCAGAAAGGGATCATACTGGATGTGAACGAGGGTACAATTAAAGCAACCGGCAGAACTCGAGAAGAATTGATAGGAACCCTATTTGCTGATTATTTCACAGATCCTGAAAAGGCACACAAAGGGGCGATGTTGGTCTTTGAAAGCGGAGAAGTTCGGGATTACGAGCTGGTCATGAAGGGGGATGGAAGCGAGACCATTGTTTCTTACAATGCTTCGGTCTACAAAGATCAGACGGGACAGGTAGTTGGTGCTTTTGCCGCAGCCCGCAACATCACCGATCAAAGGAGACTCGAACAGGAACGTCAAGTTTTTATCAAGGAGCTGTCCGATAAAAACGAAGAACTCGAAACCTTTGTATATTCTGTCTCCCATGATCTAAAAACCCCCCTTGTTACCATTGAGGGTTTTATCGGCGCCATGCGAGAAGATTTTGGGGATCAGATATCAGAGGAGCAAGAAGAGTATATCAGATATATGAGCGATGCAGCCCTGAAGATGGAGGCCCTGATCAATGACCTGCTGGAATTCTCCCGTATCGGACGTATGACTGAGAAAAAGAGCAAGTTCTCTTTTGCCGGTATTGTAAAAGAGCTCTTAAAAACGCTTCAACCGCAGATCCAGGCAAGGGGTATTGAGATGAACATTCAGCAAGATCTTCCGAATATCTACGCTGAGAAAAAGCGGTTTATACAGGTTATAGAAAACCTGTTGACAAATGCGGTTAAATATATCGGAAAAGAGAACCCCTGCCCGCGAATTGATATCGGGGTTCAGGATCGCAACGGCCAAAATGTGTTTTTTGTCCGCGATAACGGCATCGGGATTGAGGATATCTACTTTGAAAAAATTTTTCAGGTCTTCCAGCGGCTGCCGTCTGCAAAAAAGGCCGGAGAAGGAACCGGCATCGGACTTGCGATCGTAAAGCGGATTGTAGAACATCACGGGGGAAGTGTCTGGGTTACATCAAAGCCGGGAGAGAGGAGCACTTTTTTCTTTACCATTAAAGACAAAAATAAGGAGACTTAAACATGAATTATGAACCTTCAAACATCCTGCTTGTAGAAGACGAGGAAGCTCATGCTCAACTGACCAAACGGGCCATTCGAAAGGCCGGCAATGCAAACCGGATTGATGTTACATATGATGGAGAAGAGGCGCTTGATTATCTCTTCAACGGCGGAAAATATGCTGATAAGTCTAAGTACCCATGCCCTGGCTTGATCCTGCTGGATATCAAGCTGCCCGGCATTGATGGAATAGAGGTTTTGCAAAAGATCAAGCAGGATCCGAATCTGAAGAAGATTCCTGTGATCATGCTCACCACGTCGGAGCGGGAAGAAGATATTGCCAGGTCTTATGATTACCATGCCAACAGCTACCTGACCAAGCCGGTTGGATTCAAGGAGTTTGAGGAAAAAATCGGGCAGATCGATTTTTACTGGATGATTCTCAATAAACCTCCTGTGTTAGAAGAGTAATAAAAAGTGCCTAAAGTAGAAAAGACAGTGCCTAAAGTGAGCTAAAGTGCCTAAAATGCCTAAAGTTGTGGTACGCCTTTGGCGTGTTAATTTTAATACTGGTCCGGACATGGTTTACAGGTTTAAGCACAATGCCATTAACCGAGCCCTTAGTACTTTGATTCGTAAATACAGTGACGTAATTATTAATAATAGGTGTCTACCTATGATGGGTTGAAGACTTATAAGCGCCTAAAGTTGTTGAGTTCTGTTAATTTTATATGAATTAATGGAGCGAAGCGATTCCACAAATATTCAATATACAATATACAATCTTCAATTTAACGGGGGCTTTATGAAAGAAATAAAATATGATGTCAAAAGGGGAGCGGATGTATATAGACTGATCTATCACGCAAGATTAAAGAACTGGAT
>CBDAFK010000139.1:0-5318 GCA_965195235.1 uncultured Desulfobacterales bacterium
AAGGCTGTATGGGCGGGTCGCTTCTATCCCGCTTCGCGGTCTGAATTGGAGCAGACTATTGACAGCTTAACTTTTCAGGCAAAACAGACCCGTGTCCAAATTCCTCCTCATAAGCAACTTAAGGCCCTGATACTGCCTCATGCAGGGTATATTTATTCCGGGCTTACGGCAGCTCATGCTTCGCTGGTATTAAGAAAAAATCAGTTTGACAAAGTTATTTTAATGGGACCGGATCACAGGGTCGGTTTTAATAACTGCGCAATCAGCGATGTAGATGCTTATGAAACCCCGCTTGGCCTTGTCAGACTGAATAAGGATGCAGCAAAATTGCGCGCAAGTTCAGACCTGTTTCAATCTATTCCAGCCTCTGACAGGGTTGAACATTCATTGGAGGTTATCCTGCCGTTTCTTCAGCGCTATTTGAATGAATTCGAGTTTATACCGATTGTCATGGGCAGGGGTAATGCCAGGCAGCTTGCGGCAGCCATAAAGCCCTTGCTCGACAAAAATACTCTGCTAATTGTCAGTTCTGATCTGTCTCACTTTCTTCCATATTCTGAAGCTGTGGAAAGAGACAAAAAAACAATTAATATGATTTTAAACCTGGAATCTGATAAGCTGTTAAAAAGCAGCAATCGCGCATGCGGCAAGATACCGATTCTAATTGCGCTTGAAATGGCCGGGAAATATGGCTGGGAACCGGTTCTTCTTCATTATTCAAACAGCGGGGACACTGCTGGAGAACGTTCACAGGTTGTCGGTTATGCGGCAATCGCATTTTATGGAGATTCATCTATGCAAAAAAAAGATAATCATCAGCAAATCAATCCGCAACTTGGCCAGGCTCTAATTAAACTGGCGAGGCAAACCATTATGGAAAGGCTGGGATTGAAAATTTCCGGCAAAGAATCGGATTTGGTGGCGGAGGCTGTTAAGGATGACGCGCTTGAGGTCCGCCGCGGCACCTTTGTAACCCTTAAGATTGCCGGTAATTTGCGTGGTTGCATTGGATGCCTGACAGCAGAGGAATCTATTCTTGACGGGGTAAAGCGCAATGCCGTTAATGCTGCATTCCATGACCCTCGTTTTTCTCCTTTAACTGTTGAAGAAATAGAAGCTGTGGACATAGAAATCAGCATCCTGACTAAGCCGCAGTCTCTCGAATACATTGACGGTACAGATTTGATCTCCAGGCTGAGAGTCAATGTTGACGGAGTTATTCTTCAAAAAGGGCGGGCCGGCGCCACATTTTTACCCCAGGTCTGGGAACAGTTGCCCCGGCCGGAAAACTTTCTGTCCCATTTGTGCGTAAAGGCCGGGCTTTCGGCCAATGCATGGGAAAACACCCGGCTTCAAATATCGACTTACCAGGTTCAATATTTTGAAGAGAAAAAGTGAACGAGCCATAACTCTAATAGTCATTGCCACAGGCATTTCTTCTGTGGTGACTCAACTATTGATCATCCGCGAATTTCTGGCTCAATTCCAGGGAAACGAGTTTGTCATTGCCCTGATTCTTTTCAACTGGCTTATTATCGGCGGGATCGGCATTCTTCTGGCTCACCTGGCAATTAAAGGCTTTTGGCGAGTCACAGCCAACCGGCTCGGCTGGCTTTCCTTTTGCCTGGCCTGTCTTCCGGGTTTACAAATCATGGCCATTCGCGGGCTGCGCGATTATTTTTTTATTCACGGCAGTTCGGTCGGATTTTACTCTACTCTCGCATATACCTTTATTACAATTGCCCCTTACGGATTGCTGCTTGGCTTTGTCCTTCCATATAGCCTCTTTGTGCTCAGGATTGAAAAGCCGGATTATCCCGGGGCGTTCATATATATGACAGACAATATCGGTGATGTGGCGGGCGGCGCCCTGTTTTCATTTATACTGGTTTATCTTGTAACCCCCATGCAAGCGGTTTTTCTGTCCAACCTGCCGCTGTTGGCGGCAGCCTGTTTTCTATTTATATCCATTCGACGGTATCATCCAGCCGCTTTCATTGGCACAGGGCTGGCTCTTACAATTCTTCTAACCGGTATTTTTATGGAGCCGGCCTCACTTGCCACCTCCAAAGGCGAACCGGTATATTATCACGAGTCCAGATACGGCCGCATAGCCGTCTATAAAGATAAGGAGCAGTTCACTCTGTTTAAGGACGGCACACCTGTGTTCAGCAACCAGAACCTGACCATGGCGGAAGAAACGATTCATTATCCTTTGTCACAATTGGACAATCCCCGGAAAATTCTGATAATTTCGGCTCAAGGCGGGATGTTGGAGGAATTGCAAAAATACCGGCCTGCACGCATAGATTATGTTGAGCTTGATCCAGAGGTTAGCTCTGTCCTGTTCAGGTTCGGCCTGATAAAGAATATTCCGGGTTTACACGTTATTCATCAAGATGCCAGGGCATATCTGACAAAATCTGATGAAATCTATGATGCTATAATAGTCAATCTGCCTGAACCTGAAACCTTTCAAATAAACCGGTTTTTTACAGACCGCTTTTTTGCTGTGGCAAAGCAACATCTTGCAGGCTCAGGAATATTAAGTTTTTCAGTGCAGGGATTTGACAGTTACCTTGCCGAACCCCAGGTCCGTAAAATCTCTTCCCTGTATAATACCGTGTCAGAGCATTTTGAGCATGTTTCGCTGCTGCCCGGAGAAAGGATATTTTTCCTGTGCAGTGATGATCCAATAAATCTTGATATTCCGGCATGTCTTGCTGAAAAAGGAATCTCAACCAGTTACATCAGCGGCTTTTATTATGGCAATCTGACAAATGAAAGAATAGCAGGCTTAAACAATCTGCTCGATCCTGGAGCCCCTAAAAACATTGACGAATCCCCCCAGTTGATGCGATTGATGTTTTCACAGTGGTTTGCCAAATTCTCCACATCCCCGAATCGATTCATTGCCGGTCTAACTGTGTTGCTTATCATCTATCTTGTACGTATTGCGCGGGAGGAGTTTGTTCTGTTTTCAACCGGCTTTATGACTATGGGCAGCGAAATTCTGGTTATTTTTGCTTTTCAGATTTTTTTCGGTTATATTTATTTTCAGATAGGCCTGATCATAACCGTTTTTCTCGCCGGCCTGTTGCCCGGCGCCTGGTTTGGTGAAAAACTGCAAGGCAGTGGGAAGCAGATGCTGATAATTACAGACTGCCTCCTGATTATCCTTTTGAGTTTTTTTATCCTGGCCATGAAGTATGGCGGAGATCGGTTGCCCGTTGTTTCATTTCTTTTGTTTGGATTTGTGATTTCTTTGATGTGCGGTTTTCAATTTCCGGTTGCGCTTCGCTTAAGGGGCGGCGATAATCGTGTGGTGACACGAGCTTTTTCCGCTGATCTGATAGGCGCGGCCTTCGGCATCCTGTTTACCAGCGTGGCGCTTATTCCATATCTTGGCATTGTATGGGCCACGGCAGGATTAATCGGCCTGAAACTGACAAGTTTAACCATTATGGCGACAAGACATGAAAAAAGATAAGGAAAAAGATGAACATCGAACATCGAACATCCAACATCGAATGATGAAATCGCTCGCGCAGCGCACCCGCCGTGCTTGCGCTCGTCGCGGCAGGGGCGCTTGCGCCACGTGGTTCGACGTTCATCTTTTAATATTTCTCGTTCCCATGCTCCAGCGTGGGAATGCATATCAACAAAGGATTTTCTAATGGCGAAAAAACCAGGATGATAGGATAAACAAGAAAAATATATCTCACCGCCGACGCAAAGAACGTAAAGTTGAGTTGTAGGGGCGGCTTTATGCCGCCCGCCAAATCGATTCGTGCTGGATAAACCCGCCCCTACGGCTGTAATTCCGAATATTGCCAGAGGTTATTGAGAAGTTACCAAAGATGTATATATCCTATGGCAATCCTTGAGAAAATAAGGTCTATTTACATAAACAAGGATGGAAAAGATGGATATTGCCTATAAACAATTATTTTTAAAATGGTTTGGCCAAAATCTAAAAAGAGCCAGAAAAGAAAATGGTTATAGCCAGGAATCACTGGCAGAGCTTGCCGGAATGGATCTATCTTATTATGGGGCAGTTCCGACATCCGCTGAACAATCCTGCCAAGATCAAATCTGAAAATTTAGATATTTATGTCACTTGACACGTTACGGGTTACATGTTATGGTATTTCAACAAATTGAGGAATACTAAATGATTAGATTTTTCAAACACAAAGGCTTGAGAAAATTTTTTCATAATAATGATAGAAGCGGTATTAATCCAAAGCATGCCTCCAAACTTAGCAGGATTTTAGACCGGTTAGATGCATCTGTAAGACCCGGGGATATGAATTTACCTGGCTATAAATTGCATGAGCTTTCTGGAAAAGAAAAAGGCACATGGTCAGTTTGGGTTAGCGGAAACTGGCGAGTCACTTTTCAGTTTGACGGCGCTGACGCCATTGTCGTTGATTATCGTGATTATCACTGAATTTTAAGGAGGATCTAAAATGACAGGTCACAGAAAACCTACTCATCCCGGAGAGATTTTGCGAGAAGATGTTATTGTTCCTCTTGGCCTAACTGTAACGGAAGCTGCAAAACGCCTCGGAGTTACTCGCAAAACCTTATCCGCATTAATAAATTGTAAAGCATCATTGAGTCCGGAAATGGCAGTTAGGGTTGGCAAGGCGACAAAAACCTCACCTGAAAGCTGGTTATATATGCAGACTAAATTAGACCTGTGGTTTGTAGAGCAAAAACCTCACGAGGTTGAAGAGTTTGGAGAAGTTATTGCGGCTTGATAGTAAGGGATCTCGAACGTCGAAAGATATTGGGACAATGGGAACCTTCGGAACGTTATTATGACAGCAAGACATGAAAAAAATAAGTAGGCGAAAATTTTTATATTGCAGTGCGGCCGTTGTTTCAACCGCCATGCCTTTTCATCCCTTCTGGCCTTTTACAGGAACAGATAGCGAGGCCTCACGATCTGTTGATATCAGGGGCAGGATTGTTAAAGGAGGAGCGCCGGCAAAACTATGGAAATGGTCTCATGAAGGTTTTTTTTATACAAAGTTAAAAGAAAACAAGGTTGTATGCGGCATTTGCCCCAACAGATGCGTTCTGGCGCCGGGTGATTTAAGCGTCTGCCGCAGTAAGGTTAATATTGACGGAACATTATACAGCATGGCCTACGGCAACCCATGCAGTATACATGTTGACCCAATAGAAAAAAAACCTCTTTTCCATTTTAAACCAAAAACACTGGCATTTTCCCTTGCTGCCGCAGGGTGCAATTTCCGCTGCCTGAACTGCCAGAACTGGGAAATTTCCCAGGTAAAACCCTGGCAGGT
>CBDAFK010000140.1:0-5161 GCA_965195235.1 uncultured Desulfobacterales bacterium
CCCGCCGTCAGTCTGGCGGGATCAGAGGTCAGAATCCTTGAAGCTTGAACCGTTGAACCCTTGAACCTAATTAACGCTGATATAGTGTTTAATAGCATTAAACGTGCCCTGGCCGATCCCTTCCACTTTCATAATATCCTCAATTGTTGCAAAGATAAAACGGGTATCTCTATATTCAACAATCTTCACCGCCAGCACAGGCCCGATCTGAGGAAGGGCTACCAATTCGGTAAGTTTTGCTTTGTTGATGTTCACAGAATCATGCAGCCCCCTTTTCATTATCCTCGCTATAACTTTATCGTAGTGACTCTCCAGATGCTTCCTGGCAATTTCCTCGTTCTTCGGATACAGCCATGTCTCACCATCCAGTGTTCCCAGCACATATATCAGCTGTTCTTCATCAAGCCTGCCGTTTATATCATGATGGGGGCAATGTCTTATTTTCTTTCCTGTCTCCACTTCCACTACAGCAAAGCTGGAATCGGATAAAAGGCGTATTGTAAGATCAGACCATCCCTGGCACTGTCCCAAACCCTGCTGCCATAAGAATAAGGCAAAAAGGCTAATAAAAAATATGCAATAAGTAAAAAATCTCAATTTAATATCAAAACGATAACTGATAATCCGCTTAACCAGACAGATCATTTATTGCCTCCCTGTTTATTGTTTTTTAGCCACAGACACACACGGACGTAAATAAGAAAAGCAAAACCTGAAATTTTACTTAGTGTCCATCCACAAGTGGTAGGTTTTGGTTCCTGGCAAGGCTCGAGCGTTTTTGCAACCGCAGGCATAGTGCGCCTATTCCGAGGATTGCAAAAAAGCGAGAACGCCGCCAGGGGCCGAAAGATGCCATTTGTGGATGGACACTAATTAATCCACAACAATCCTGTCCTTATTCATCTCATATGTTTTAGGCCCGATTCCTGATACCTTTATAATATCTTCGGGAGCTTTAAACGGCCCATTTTTTTCCCTGTATTCCACAATTCTTGCAGCATATTTTGGACCAATCCGCTTAAGTTGAACAAGCTCTTCTACTGATGCTTTGTTGATATTGATCTTTTCCGTTTCACCGGCCCATAATGCCCCGGTCAAAAAGAAAATAACCGCAATTACACTGCAAAACACAATATTTCTCTTAACCCGTTTCATCTCATCCTCCTCGAACAATATTAGGTTCTAATAAATAAACCCCTAAAAATGTGGCAATATAAAATAAATGATGGTTTACTGTCAAGACAAAGCAAAACTAAAATTCCTTGACGAAATATATAAAATATTTAAAATTGTTTAATTCCTGCCTGCGCTGCTGACATGTTAGGCACTTTATTGTTCGTTTTTAAAAAAAATTTCACTCTGTGAGCTCTATGGCAACTATTTGAGTTGTTTCAGAAAAACCAAATGATATAAAAAGTAGAGATAATATTGATTCCACTTAAAACTTTTCAAAATCTTTCACAAGAAAAACAGGAACGGATAACCAGGGCCGCTGTTGAGGAATTCAGCGAAAAGGGATATGCTGGAGCCAGTATAAACTCTTTAGTGGAACGTCTCGGAATAGCTAAAGGCTCCATCTTCCAGTATTTTGGAGATAAAAAGGGGCTTTTTCTGTTTGTATTTAATAAAACCCTGGAAATGGTTAAGGATCATCTTCGGGAAATACGTGATCTGCCCACAGATGAAGATCTTTTTGCCAGGCTTGAAAGAACCCTTAATACAGGGGTTCCTTTTTTACACGAACATCCCCTTATTTACAGTCTGTACCTTAAGACATTGTTTGAATCAGAGATACCTTTCAGAAACGAGATGCTTTTAGCGCTTCGCAAACACAGCCTGGGGTATATCAGATCGCTTCTGGAAACAGCAAAAAAACGTGGTGAACTCAAGGATGATATTGACATTGACAAGGCGAGCTTTGTGCTGGATGCTGTAATGGACAGGTTTATGCAGGCCCAAACAATCGGCCATCTTGACGGGGGGCTCGGTCTTTACGGGTGTAACAAGGCTGATGCTGGAGTCTGGGTTAATGAGCTTGTAGATATTATGCGTCTGGGAATAGGAAAAAGTATTGTAAACATTCAGCCACAGATTCACACAGATGAACACAGATAGGTTTAAATATAAAGAAATTACAAAACATTAAGAATTACATTATAATCTTGGTAACTTTGTGACTTTGTCGCTGAACTATTACCAATAAAAGAAAAAATATCAGTGATGATCCGCGTAAATCGGCGCAGATCGAGTAAAAAATCGCTCAATTTAGGTTCTATATAGTGGAAAAAAGTCCAGCTTTCACAAATTCTCTGTTTAAGCGGGCAATGTTGGTGATGGAAATCTCCTTTGGACATTCTGCCTCGCACTCGGTTTCGTTGGTACAGTTGCCAAAACCGAGCCTGTCCATCTCCCTGACCATCGAGAGGGCTCGCTTTGCCGCTTCAGGCGCACCCTGCGGAAGCAAGGCCAGATGAGAAACCTTGGCTCCTACAAAAAGCATGGCCGATGCATTAGGACAGGCTGCCACACATGCTCCGCATCCAGTACAGGCCGCAGCATCCATGGCCAGCTCAGCGATTTCCTGTGGGATCAGAATTGCATTGGCATCCGGCGCGCCACCAGTATTCACCGAAATATACCCCCCTGCCTGAATAATCCTGTCAAATGCACTCCGATCCACTGCCAGATCTTTTATGACAGGAAATGCCCTTGAACGCCACGGCTCTACCACGATCGTATCACCATCGCTAAAATGCCGCATGCGAAGCTGGCAAAGGGTGGTACCCTTTTCCGATCCATGGGCACGACCATTGACCATGCTCCCGCACATCCCGCAAACACCTTCCCTGCAGTCATGGTCAAATGCAATGGGATCTTTCCTGGCCAGGGTTAGCTGCTCGTTGATCACATCAAGCATCTCTAAAAATGACATATCCGTGGAAATATTCTTGGCATAATACGTTTCAAGGCGCCCTTTGACATCGGGCCCTTTTTGACGCCAAACCTTCAGGGTTATATTAATGGTCTTTGTCACTGGTAACTCCTTTGTGTTAATTTGACGTTTTCAAAGGTAAGGTGTTCCTTGTGCAATACAGGCTCACCACCTGTATACTCCCAT
Source organism: uncultured Desulfobacterales bacterium (assembly GCA_965195235.1). GTDB lineage: Bacteria > Desulfobacterota > Desulfobacteria > Desulfobacterales > ETH-SRB1 > Desulfaltia. Next base: position 3,119 of record CBDAFK010000140.1, read on the forward strand.
GCTGAAACATGACAAAAGTTTTCATCGTCACGCTTTGCCTCGTTTTCCTCTGTTTGATAAGCTTCGTTAAAATGACCGCCGCAGGATTCCTTACGGGCCAGTGCATCAATTACCATCAACTCTCCGAACTCAAGAAAATCAGCTACTCGGCCGGCTTTCTCCAGACTCTGGTTGAATTCCTTTTCCGATCCCGGAACAATTACGTTTTCCCAAAATTCTTCCCGAAGCGCTTGAATAAGCTTTTTAGCTTTCGTAAGACCTTCATCGTTTCTTGCCATACCGCAGTATTCCCAGAGAATGTGCCCCAGCTCACGGTGAAAATCATCCACTGTCCGGCTTCCGTTTATGGATAAAAACTTTGCAACCCGGACATTTACCTCCTGTCTCGCTTCTTTAAAAGCAGGATGATAAATCGTAACATCCTTTAAAAAAGTGCCGGCCAGGTATCCGCCGATGGTATAGGGGATGACAAAATACCCGTCTGCCAGTCCCTGCATGAGAGCGCTGGCCCCCAGACGGTTCGCTCCATGATCCGAAAAGTTGGCTTCGCCCAGAACAAAAAGACCGTCGATGGTGCTCATGAGGTTGTAATCGACCCACAGACCGCCCATGGTGTAATGAACCGCAGGGTAAATCATCATGGGGGTTTCATATGGATTGTCGGCAGTGATTTTTTCGTACATCTCGAAAAGATTGCCGTATTTTTTTTCTATGATATCTTTTCCGTCACGCTTGATAGCATCTTTCAAATCAAGGTACACGGCAAGCCGTGTCTCCCCTACCCCTTTGCCCATATCGCACTGCTCCTTGGCATTGCGTGATGCCACATCCCGGGGAACCAGGTTCCCGAAGCTCGGATATTTGGTTTCAAGATAATAATCCCTTTCAGATTCCGGAATCTGGTGAGGAGAACGTTTGTCACGAGGGGTTTTGGGAACCCATATCCGGCCGTCGTTTCTTAAGCTTTCGCTCATAAGTGTCAGTTTGGACTGATAAGCGCCACGCACCGGAATACAGGTAGGATGAATTTGGGTAAAGCACGGGTTGGCAAAAAATGCCCCTTTTTTGTAAGCTCTAAAACTTGCTGTAACATTGGAAGACATGGCGTTTGTGGAAAGGAAAAATACATTGCTATAACCCCCTGTGGACAGAACAACTGCATGGGCGGCATGGGTTTCGATCTTTCCGGTAACAAGGTTCCTGACGACAATTCCCCTGGCCTGTCCGTTTACCACTACAAGATCGAGCATTTCCCTGCGGGGAAACATTTTGACTTTGCCGGCAGCTACCTGGCGCATTAAGGCGCTGTAAGCTCCCACAAGCAGTTGCTGCCCGGTCTGGCCCCTGGCGTAAAAGGTCCGTGAAACCTGGGCACCCCCAAAGCTGCGGTTGGCCAGCAGCCCGCCGTAATCCCGCGCAAAGGGCACGCCCTGGGCTACACACTGATCAATAATGTTATTGCTGATCTGTGCAAGACGATACACATTGGCTTCTCTTGACCTGAAATCGCCGCCCTTTATGGTGTCAGAAAAAAGAAGCCGGATGCTGTCGCCTTCATTCTGATAGTTCTTGGCTGCGTTGATGCCGCCCTGGGCAGCAATGCTGTGCGCACGGCGGGGGCTATCCTGAATACAAAAGGTTTTGACATTATACCCAAGCTCAGCAAGTGAGGCTGATGCGCTGGCGCCGGCAAGACCAGCGCCAACTACAATGATTTCAAACTTTCTCCTGTTGGCAGGAGTGACCAGTTTCAGTTCAAAACGGTGTCTGTCCCATTTTTCTGCCAGAGGGCCTCCAGGAATTTTTGCATCAAGCATAACGTGTCCTTTTCTGTGTTGGTCAACTCGTATTATTTAACTGTTTACTCAAATTTCGCACCCTTGATTTCTATCAAAGTCAAGGCGGTAAAGGAGCCAAATTCAATTTTTCAAGCGAAATGATTCATCGGTCTTTTTTAACCAGCACTCCACGACTTGTGCCAAGGACAGGCACAAAGAATATATAACTTACTGAATTCATATGTAGTTTTAAGTATTGCATTAA
>CBDAFK010000141.1:0-17216 GCA_965195235.1 uncultured Desulfobacterales bacterium
AACCCGCAACTAGTAAATTATAACTATAACTAAAAAAGAATGGAAATATGAGTGATTTAAAACCATCAGAGATCGTTAAAGAGCTTGACAAATATATTATCGGCCAGCACAAAGCAAAGCGTTCTGTCAGTATTGCATTAAGGAATCGATGGCGAAGGCAACAGGTCCCTGAAGACCTTCGCGATGAAATTGCGCCTAAAAATATTATACTCATAGGCCCCACAGGAGTGGGAAAGACAGAGATAGCAAGGAGACTGTCCAGGCTTACCGATTCACCTTTCACCAAGGTTGAGGCCTCCAAGTTTACCGAAGTAGGATATATGGGCAGAGATGTTGAATCAATGGTAAGAGACCTGCTGGAACTTACCGTAAATATGGTTAAAGCAAAGGCGCAGGAATCGGTGGAAGAAAAAGCGCAGCAGATTGCCGAAGAAAGAATGCTTGACCTTCTGCTCCCAAAGCCAGAAGTAAAGCAAAAGCAAGATAGTGAAGCTGTAAAAGAAACCACAATTGATTTAATAGCCCACAATGATGCTGAATCATCCTCAACAAGAGAAAAACTTCGCAAAATGCTTCTCGATGGAAAACTCGACAACCGGTATGTTGACCTTAATGTTTCAGATCGGCCTATGCCTGTTGTGGAGATTTTCTCAAGCATGGGGATAGAGGAGATGGGCATTAACTTTAAAGATATGTTAGGTGGCCTGATGCCTAAAAGTTCAAAGAGAAGGAAGCTTAAAGTGCCTGAAGCCATGAGGATTCTGGCTCAGGAAGAGGCTCAAAATCTTGTGGATATGGAGGAAGTCGTAAACAGCGCAATTGAAAAGGTTGAGCAGTCAGGAATAATCTTTCTCGACGAGATAGACAAAATTGTAAGTAAAAACGGCAGCCACGGCCCTGATGTATCGAGGGAAGGGGTGCAGCGGGATCTTCTTCCTATAGTGGAAGGGTGCAATGTTGCAACCAAGTATGGCCCTGTAAAGACAGATCACATCCTTTTTATTGCTTCAGGCGCCTTTCACACAATTAAACCTTCTGATTTGATTCCTGAACTTCAAGGCAGGTTTCCGATCCGGGTAGAACTTGATTCTCTTGGAAGGGACGAGTTTGTCAGGATACTGACTGAACCGAAAAACGCATTACTCCTTCAATACATTGCGCTTTTAAGGACAGAAGACGTTGATGTGTCCTTTGAAAATGATGCGGTGGCGAGAATTGCGGCAATTGCGGAAGAGGTTAACAATCTGACTGAAAATATCGGAGCAAGGAGACTTCATACTCTTATGGAATATCTTCTTGACGATATACTCTTTAATGCTCCTGACATGAAAGAAAAAAGGATTATGATTGACGGAAAGTATGTTGATGATAAATTAAAAGATATCAAAGAAGATGAGGATCTTAGCAGATATATCCTTTAACAGAATAATTTTGAATTTTTAGTTCTTAATTTTGAATTAAACATTCATATTTTAAAATTTAAAATTAGAGCGCAGCGATTTATTATGACTCCGAATGTTGCAGACATACTTATAGAAGCTCTTCCTTATATTCGCTGTTTTTACGGCATGACCATTGTAATTAAATACGGCGGGCATGCAATGGTTGATGAGCAGTTAAAGGAAGATTTTGCCAGAGACATCACCTTATTGAAGCTTATTGGGCTGAATCCGGTAGTAGTGCATGGTGGCGGCCCGCAGATCAACTTGGTCCTTGACCAGATGGGGATACACTCAAAGTTTGTCAAAGGAATGCGTCTTACTGATGAGCAAACTATGGACGTTGTGGAAATGGTGCTGGGGGGCAAGGTAAACAAAGCGATTGTTGCCGGAATTAATAAACAAGGGGGAAAAGCGGTCGGCTTAAGTGGCAAGGATGGAGGGCTTATCTTTGCAAAAAAACTTCATATTACATATCAGGAGAATGCTGATAAGCCGCCTGAAATAATTGATCCGGGTCTGGTGGGGCAGATTACACATGTTAACCCTGATATCATCAACACGCTGACCAAACAGGATTTTATCCCAGTTGTTGCTCCGGTCGGAGTCGGGGATTCAGGCGAGACATTCAATATCAATGCGGATCATGTGGCAGGCAGGATAGCCGTAGCGCTGAGCGCGGAACGTCTTATTTATCTTACAGATGTTGATGGAGTGCTTGATGCCTCGGGCTTAGCAATATCTTCAATCAATGCTGAAAGGATAAATAACATGATTAAAGATAAAACTGTTTCCGAGGGGATGATTCCAAAACTTGAGTGCGCCCTGGATGCGCTGAAAAACGGAGTTGAGAAGGTCCACATTATTAATGGATGCAAACGTCATTCAGTATTGCTGGAGCTTTTTACCGATAAAGGAATCGGGACTGAAGTTACGTTAGCGCCCTTGGGGCGGATATAAGTGCCTAAAGTGAGCTAAAGTATATTAAAGTGCCTAAAGTTGTGGTACGCCTTCGGCGTGTTAATTAATAACCTAAAACCACTTAGAGCCTGCCACTCTTTGTGCATTGATGGGTTAAGAAATTTGCCCGCCTGTCGGCAGGCGGATATAAGATGGCAGAATTCCTTAACTTTAGGCATTTTAGGCACTTTAATATACTTTAGGCACTTTTCGCTCAAGAATCCATCTATCCTATAGTACAGAATTTATTAGGCAAAAAATGGGATTTTATATCAAGTTATGAATAAAATAATAAATAAAGCCGAGAAGGTTATAGCAAAAACATATAACAGGTTCCCGATTGTAATCACAAGGGGCAAGGGATGTACTGTCTGGGACAGCGAAGGACGCGCCTATACCGATTTTGTAGCAGGAATCGCGGTTTGCAATCTTGGGCATGCGCATCCAGGAGTGTCAAAAGCCCTGTCAGATCAGGCAAACACCCTTGTTCATGTGTCGAACCTTTATTATACGGTTCCCCAGGTAGAGCTTGCGTCATGGCTTGTTGACAACAGTTTTGCAGACAGGGTTTTTTTCTGCAACAGCGGCGCTGAAGCAAACGAGGCTGCAATAAAGTTAGCGAGAAAGTATTTTAATGACAAGGGGGATCCGCGGCGCAACAGGATAATTGCTGCGGAAAAATCTTTTCACGGCCGCACTATGGCCACCCTTTCTGCTACAGGCCAGGCTAAGATCAGGCAGGGTTTTAACCCTTTGCTCGGAGGTTTTGATTTTGTGCCATTTAACGATATTGATGCGCTAAAAAATAAAATCAAGCCATTTACATGCGCAGTTATTATAGAGCCTGTTCAGGGTGAAGGAGGGGTCCGCTGTCCTGATCCCGAATATCTTAAAGATGTAAGACGGCTTTGTAATAAAACAGGGGTTTTGCTGATTTTTGATGAAATACAGACAGGGATAGGCCGAACCGGGAAACTTTTTGCTTATGAGCATTTCGGGGTTGAGCCGGATATTATGACATTGGCAAAAGCGCTTGCTAATGGGCTGCCTATAGGGGCCATGCTGGCTAAAGAACATATTGCTGAGGCATTCGGGCCTGGTTCGCATGCATCGACATTTGGAGGCACGCCGGTTATCACAGCCGCTTCACTTGAGGTTGTCAGGACTCTTGTCAGGGAAAAGATTATAGACCATTGCTTACAGATCGGGACCTATTTTAAGGAAAAACTTTTGTGGTTGAAAGACAGGCATGATTCTATTACTGATGTTCGCGGGATTGGTTTGCTGCTTGGAATAAAGCTTAAAACAGACGGCGGGCCTGTTGTGAAAAAATGCATGGAAAAAGGGTTCCTGATAAACTGCATTCAGGGTAATATTTTACGATTTATCCCCCCCCTTATCATAAAAAAGGATGAGATAGACTCCCTGATAACATGTCTGGATGAAATATTATGAGAGGTTGCGTTGAAAAAAGACATACTAACCCTTTTAGACCTGTCCAGAGAAGACTTTGAGATCTTATTCAGGCGGGCGCTTGAGCTTAAAAAGGATCGTAATAAAAGGATTCCAGGCAAGTTGCTCGCCGGAAAAACATTGGGTCTTATTTTCGACAAGCCTTCGACACGCACCCGTCTGTCTTTTGAGACGGCAATGGTTCAGCTTGGCGGAACTTCTATATTTATCAGCGCCAAAGATACTCAGATCGCCAGGAATGAGCCGGTAATGGACACTGCCAGGGTTCTTTCAAGATACTTGGATTGCCTCGCTATCAGGACATTTTCTCAGGATTTGCTGAAGGAGTTTGCAGAGTATGCTGCTATCCCGGTAATAAATGCCCTGACCGATCTATACCATCCCTGCCAGGTTTTAAGCGATCTTTTGACCGTGATAGAGCACAAAGGAACTTACAAAAATCTGAAAATAGCATGGGTCGGAGATGGCAATAATGTGGCTCATTCATGGATAAACGCTGCGGCTGTTCTTGGGCTGAATCTTACATTAGCCTGTCCTGAAGGATATTACCCTGATAGCAAAATTGTCGAAAAAGCGCTTGAGAGAAAATACGGCAAGATTATGATAACATCGGATCCTGTTGAGGCGGTAGAAAATGCCGATGTGATATATACCGATGTATGGGCAAGCATGGGACAGGAAAGTGAGCAAATCGAAAGAAAGCAGGTGTTTAAGCCTTTTCAGGTAAATAAAGAGCTTGTTGATAAGGCCTCGAAAGATGTTATAGTAATGCACTGCCTGCCAGCTCACAGGGGTGAAGAAATCAGCGAAGAGGTGCTGGAAGGGCCTGATTCGGTTGTTTGGGACCAGGCTGAAAACAAGCTTCATATGCATAAGGCGGTGCTTGAAGTATTGATGAGAAATTAAAAAGAAAAGTAAATTTGATTTACCACAGAGACCACAGAGAAATAGAAGGATAAAAAAAGAACTTATAAAATCCCAAATTTCAAGTATCAAATTACAAATAAATCCCCTGTCTGCGTGCGGACACGCACAGGCAGACAAATTTCAATATTCAATGACCAAAACATATACGGATTTGGGATTTTGAATTTTGGTTATTGTAATTTATTTGATATTTGTGATTTGTTGTTTGTTATTTCAGGAAAAGAAATTCCTATACAATTGTTAAATTAATTTACTCTGTGTACTCCGTGCTCTCAGTAGTAATTTTTGTACAACCACAGATGGTTTGTTTATAAAACTAAAGTATTATAAAGGATAGCTACATATTATGGCTGATAAAATAAATAAGGTGGTTTTGGCCTATTCTGGCGGCCTTGATACATCAGTTATATTAAAATGGCTTATTGAGACATATGATTGCGAAGTGATTGCATTTTCAGCCGATTTAGGACAGGAAGAAGAGCTTGATCATCTCGAAGAAAAAGCTTTAAAGACCGGCGCTAAAGCGGTTTATATAGATGATCTTAAGGAGACCTTTGTTAAGGATTATGTATTTCCGGCCTTCCGCGCAAATGCCGTTTATGAGAGCCAGTATCTTTTGGGCACATCCCTTGCCAGGCCCCTTATAGCGAAACGACAGATTGAGATAGCGCAGATAGAAGGGGCGGACGCCGTAAGCCATGGAGCTACCGGAAAGGGGAATGACCAGGTGAGATTTGAGCTGAGCTATCTCGCGCTTAATCCGGATATTAAAATCATTGCTCCGTGGCGGGAATGGACGCTTAACTCTCGCACATCCCTTATGAAATTTGCCGAAACCCGCGGCATACCTGTTCCGACAACCCCGGCAAAACCTTATAGCTCTGATAGAAACCTCCTTCATATAAGTTACGAAGGCGGAGTGCTTGAGGATCCGTGGCATCAACCGCCCGAAGATATGTTTACGTTGAGTGTTTCGCCCAAGGACGCGCCCGACAAGCCCGAAATAATTGAAATAACGTTTAAACAGGGTAATCCGGTTGCAATAAACGGCAAAGAGCTGTCACCTGCAAATCTGCTTAAGGAGCTAAACAGGCTGGGCGGCCGGAACGGTATAGGCAGGACAGATATAGTTGAAAACCGTTTTGTTGGCATGAAATCCCGTGGTGTATATGAAACCCCTGGTGGTACTATATTGAGAACAGCCCACATAGCGATTGAATCGATTACCATGGACAGAGAGATAATGCATCTCAGGGATTCTTTGATACCGAAATATTCTGAGATCATATATAATGGTTTCTGGTTTTCACCTGAGATGAAGCTTCTGCAGAATATGATAGACCAGACCCAGAAGAATGTTTCAGGGGTTGTGCGTTTAGAACTATATAAGGGAAACTGCCGTGTTCTTGGGCGCAAATCTGATCGGTCCCTTTACAGTGAAAATTTTGCAACATTTGAGAAAGACAGTGTCTTCAGCCAGAAAGATGCGGAAGGCTTTATCCGGCTTAATGCGCTAAGATTGCGTATTCAAAAAATGATGAATTCGTAAAAAGTCAAACTTACCACAGAGCACACGGAGAACACAGAGACAACAGTTTTGAATTACACCAAACCATAACGCTTTGATATAATTGAGAACTTATAAAATCCCAAATTTCAATATTCAATGACCAAAACATACGGGTTTGGAATTTTGAATTTTGGTCATTGTGATTTATTTGATATTTGTGATTTGTTATTTAGAATTTGCGATAAATCAACTACTCGACCACTCGACCAATTTGTGAGCGAAGCGAACTAACTTGTACTAAGGGGTTATATATGACCGAAAAGCCCTGGGGCGGCAGATTTTCAGAAAAGACAGATAGAGGCGTAGAAATTTTTACCTCTTCAATAGATGTAGATAAACGGCTTTATGCTTATGATATTGAAGGCAGCATAGCTCACTGCAGTATGCTTGCAAAGCAGTCGATTATTACAGAAGAGGATGCTTCATCAATAATCCAGGGCCTTGGCGAGATAAAAAGGGAAATTGAGAGAGGAAAATTCCGGTTTGATGAAGGCCTGGAGGATATCCATATGCATATTGAATCCAGACTTCTCCAGGTAGCCGGAAAGGTTGCGCAGAAGCTTCATACTGCAAGGAGTCGTAACGACCAAGTTGTGCTTGATACCCGTATGTATCTGAGGGATGAAGTTTTAAATATCATAGACAGCCTCGCTAAACTGGGGAAAGTTCTCCTTGTATTTGCCGAAAATCACATAGATACGATTTTGCCCGGATACACCCATCTTCAGAGAGCCCAACCGGTCCTTCTCGCTCATCATATAATGGCATATTATGAGATGTTTCTGCGTGACTCAGAAAGGTTCGGAGACTGCCTGAAACGGATAAACGTAATGCCGCTCGGAAGCGCAGCGCTTGCCGGAACCACCTACCCTATTGACAGAGCTTATACTGCAAAGCTTCTTAATTTTCCGGAAATATCAAGCAACAGCATGGATTCAGTGTCCGACAGAGATTTTATAATAGAATTCTTATCAACAGCAAGTATATGCATGATGCATTTCAGCCGTTTGTCGGAAGAATTGATTTTATGGTCCACATCTGAATTCGGTTTTATCGAGCTTCCTGATTCATTTGCCACAGGAAGCAGCATCATGCCTCAAAAAAAGAACCCTGACGTCCCTGAACTGATCCGCGGGAAAACCGGCCGTGTTTTTGGAAATCTGATGACCATTTTATCCATTATGAAGTCATTGCCGCTCGCCTATAATCGCGATATGCAGGAGGATAAAGAACCGTTGTTTGACACGGTTGACATTTTAAAAGCCTGCATTGATATATGCTCATCCATGCTTCCCAGGCTGAAAATTAACAAAGAAGCAATGCATAAGGCCGCAACTCAAGGGTTTTTAAATGCAACAGATCTGGCCGATTATCTTGTAACGGCAGGAATGCCGTTTCGGCAGGCCCATACCTGTGCAGGCAAGGCAGTAAGCTATGCGCTGAATAAAAATAAAGAGCTGGATGAACTTACACTAAAAGAGTTAAAATCCTTTTCAACCCTTATTAAAAAAGATATTTTTAATATTTTAAGCACAGAGCATGTGATAAACCGCAGGAAATCTTTTGGCGGAACCGCCAAAGAAAATGTAATGGCTGCCCTAAAGGAGGCTGAAAAGAGTCTTAATGTTTTGGAACAGGCTGATAAATAAAGGTTTTGGTAGAGGCCTGATCGCTATATTTTCAATTCTGATCTGCATTGTTGTTTTTTTTCCGGGATGCGGTAGAAAGGCGCCGCCTGTCCCTCCCGGTCAGACCAGACCGCCTGAAACCTCTCTTTCCGAGCCTGTGTGCAAAAAATGCCCTGTGCTTTTTAAGCGGATTGCCGATATTCCTATCAAAGACCCATAAGGCCGCCACGTAGAGCGGCCCTACCGGTGATGTAACCTTCAAATGGGGAAATACCATAATCCGTTTAAATAACGGTAGGGCCGTCCTACGTGGCGGCAGGCAAATATTTATGCATCATTTTAATTATCATAACAATGAAATGTATTGCGAAGATGTTCCGATACAGATAATTGCTCAAAAAGTCGGCACACCCTTTTATTTATACAGCCATGCCACATTAAAACGCCATTTCCTTGTCTTTAATGATGCTTTTGACGGCATTGAAAGGCTGATATGTTTCTCTGCCAAGGCGAATACAAACCTGGCTGTGTTGAAACTGTTCGCAAACCTTGGAGGCGGCCTTGATATTGTTTCACGCGGGGAGCTTTTCCGGGGATTAAAGGCCGGAATTTCGCCTGAAAAAATTGTTTATTCAGGTGTTGGAAAGCGCATAGATGAAATTGACTATGCCCTTTGTAAAAACATATTGATGTTTAATGTCGAGTCCTTTGAGGAGCTTGAGCTTATAAACCAGAGAGCCGGCCGGCTTAAATTAAAAGCGCCTGTAGCTATTAGAGTAAATCCTGACGTTGACCCTAAAACCCATCCCTATATTTCAACCGGCCTTAAAAAAAATAAATTTGGCATTGATTACGAGACGGTTATTGAAGGATACAAAGTCGCAAGCAGGCTTGAGAACATCGAGGTTATAGGCATCGGTTGCCACATAGGATCGCAGATTACTCAGGTGCAGCCTTTTGTAGATGCTCTGAAAAGCATCAAGGTGTTGATAAACAGACTGAAGGATTTGGGGATTGGAATAAGATATCTTGATATAGGCGGTGGACTTGGAATAATCTATAATGATGAATCTCCTCCTGAGCTTAATGATTATGCAGGAGCAATAATTAAGTCTCTTGAAGGGATGCCGCTTCAACTTATTCTAGAACCAGGCAGGGTTATTGTCGGAAATGCAGGAATACTTGTCACCAAAGTTCTTTATAGAAAATCGGGCAAAGATAAGGAGTTTGTTGTTGTTGATGCGGGCATGAACGATCTGATGCGTCCGGCATTGTATAGAGCTTTTCATAATATAGAGCCGGTTGTTAAATCTGAAGGCAAATCGATAATTGCAGACATCGTAGGGCCAATTTGTGAAACAGGTGATTTTTTGGCTCTTGACCGTAAAATTGCCGACGTCAAAAACGGGGATTTTCTTGCGGTCATGAGCGCTGGAGCATACGGATTTACCATGTCATCAAATTACTGTTCCAGGCTGCGGGTACCCGAAGTTATGGTAAAGGATGACCGATTTTATATTGTAAGAGCCCGGCAGGAATACGCAGATCTTATTGCAGGCGAGTCAATACCGCCATTTTTAGAAAATTAATTATGAAACATATCGAATTCTTTAAAGCAAGCGGCAGCGGCAACGATTTCATCATAATTGACAACAGGGACAGGATTATTGATGAAAAAAATCTGAAAAATTTTGTCGCAAATGTGTGCCGTAGAAAGATGTCGGTCGGTGCTGACGGGCTTATACTTGTAGAGCACTCTGATTCAGTTGATTTTAAGTGGCAATTCTTTAATTCCGACGGAAGCCGGCCCGAGATGTGTGGAAACGGGGCCAGGTGTGTTGCCCGGTTTGCATATTTAAACAAGATTGCAGGATCTAAAATGTCTTTTGAAACCATTGCAGGCATTGTTTCGGCCGAGGTTAAAAATGACAGGGTAAAGATAAAAATGATGGATCCGGCAGATCTTAAGATAGATTATACTCTTGAGCTTAAAAACGGCCCGATTTCTTTGAGCAGTGTCAATACAGGTGTTCCGCACGTGGTTATAGCAGCGCTCAACCTGGATGATGTCGAAGTTGTCAGGCTCGGCAGGGAGATCAGGTTTCATGAGAGGTATGCCCCTTCAGGCACAAATGTAAATTTTATATGCCTTCAAAAAGACGGCACAGTTGCAGTTCGGACTTATGAGCGTGGAGTTGAAGACGAGACACTGGCATGCGGTACAGGTTCGGTTGCAGCCGCAGTTGTCGCAGCTTGCAGATTTGGGACAAAATCTCCGGTAAATGTAATGACAAGGAGCGGAGAATTTCTTTGTGTCTATTTTAAGGAAAAAGAAGAAAGATTCTATGATACCTATCTTGAAGGTGATGCGCGCATTATTTACAATGGTGAACTCTGGGAAGATGCATGGAAGTAAACAGGAAGAATGACAGGAGCTTATGATCAGAATCGAAAAATCTGACAGATTAAAAAACCTGCCGCCATATCTGTTCAAGGAGATAGACAGGCAAAAGGAGGAGGCTGGAAAACGCGGGATCGATATCATTGACCTGGGCGTAGGCGATCCTGATATGCCGACGCCGCCGCATATAATTGAAGCCTTACACATGGCGGCATTGAATCCGGCAAATCATAGATATCCATCATATACCGGAATGGATGATTTCAACAAGGCGGTTGCGCGATGGTACAAACGCAGATTTAATGTAGATCTTGATTATAAAAAGGAGATTGTTACGCTTATCGGATCCAAGGAAGGAATAGCCCATATACCCCTTGCCTTTATTAATCCTGGCGATATTGCCCTTGTAACAAGTCCGGGCTATCCGGTGTATAATATCGGCGTCAGGTTTGCAGGCGGTCAGACCTGTTTCATGGATCTGTTAAAGCAAAACAATTTTCTGCCTGATCTTGGAGCTGTGCCAGAAGAAATCGCCCAAAAAGCCAAAATGATGTTTATTAATTATCCCAACAACCCAACCTCAGCGGTTGCAACAGAAGAGTTCTTTGAAGAGACGGTCGCGTTTGCAGAAATGAATAATATAATTGTTTGTCACGATGCAGCCTATACTGAGATGGCTTTTGATGGATACAAACCGAAAAGTTTTCTTGAAACAGCCGGCGCAAAGGATGTGGGGATAGAGTTTCACTCACTTTCAAAGACATATAATATGACGGGATGGCGCATTGGGTTTGCGGTCGGCAGGGCTGAGGTAATACTTGCCCTTGGCCAGGTAAAAAGCAATATCGATTCAGGTGCGTTCCAGGCAATCCAGATTGCGGGTATAGCTGCCCTGGATGGGGACCAGACAGGTTTAAAGGAGACAAACAAAGAGTATGCATCCCGCCGTGATATATTAGTTGACGGTCTCCTTAATCTTGGTTTTTCAGTGGAAAGGCCCAAAGCTACATTTTATCTATGGATTGAGGTTCCGAAAGGATATTCTTCGGAGGAAACAGCGAGCCGTCTTCTAACAGAGGCAGGCATAGTTGTAACTCCAGGCAATGGATTCGGAGCGGCAGGGGAAGGATATATAAGAATAGCCTTAACTGTAAGCAAAGAAAGGTTAAAAGAGGTTATTGAAAGAATCGGCTCAGTCGGCTTTTAAATGAACCAGGGACACATTGCATATATTTCCGTAGGATCAAATATTGGAAACAAATTTGAAAACTGCAAAAACAGCCTAACCTCTCTGACAAAATCAAAAATATCTATTATAAGGGGCAGGTCTCTTTTTTACATGACCGAACCGATTGATTATATAAATCAGGATTGGTTCGTAAATCTTGTTGTAAAGATTGAGACCAGGCTCGATCCTTTCCGGCTTTTAGATAAACTAAGGTTAATTCAAAGCAATGCAGGTCGCAATTATGATGTGGAAAGGTTTGGCCCCAGGATTCTTGATCTTGATATCATTATGTATGACGATTTTGTAATAAATTCACCCGAGCTGATAATCCCTCATGCCAGGATGCATAAAAGACGCTTTGTGTTAAAGCCGATTTGTGATATAGATCCACATATTGTTCATCCTGTTTTAAAAAAGGATATGCAATACCTGTTAGACAGCCTGGATGATGGGCAAATAGTGAGAAAGATGAAAGATGACTTGTTGGAGCAGGATTTGATATAGATGCGGTATTTAATAATATTAGGATTAATATACTTTGCATACCGGACGCTTAAGTCTTGGATGTTACAAGGCGGACAATCGAAAACTAAAGTTTCCCGCGAGCCTGCCGGGGAAATTGACGATGTAATGGTAAAAGATCCTTATTGCGAGGTATATTTCCCAAAGAGAAACGGGGTTCATTTAAAGATTGATGGAAAGGATATGTATTTTTGCAGCACGGAATGCAGGGACAAATTTATTGCAGCACGTTCAAAAAGGGATGTTTAGGAGGCTTTAACAGATGAAATTTTTTATAGATACAGCTAATATTGATGAAATAAAGGAAGCAAACGACATGGGAATGGTGGACGGAGTTACAACCAATCCCAGCCTTATTGCAAAAGAAGGCCGTGATTTTGAAGAACTTATTATAGAGATTTGCGAAATTGTGGACGGCCCTGTAAGCGCCGAAGTTATCAGCCTCGACACTGAAGGTATGGTCAAGGAGGCTCGGCATCTTGCAGCGCTTCATGATAACATAGTTGTTAAAATTCCTATGACGGTTAATGGAATAAAGGCTACACGCAAGCTTTCAGAAGAGGGAATAAAGACAAATGTCACTCTGGTTTTTTCACCGCTTCAGGCCCTTATGGCGGCAAAAGCGGGAGCTACTTATGCAAGCCCTTTTATCGGACGACTCGACGACCTGTCTAATGAGGGTATGGTTCTGGTAGATCAGATCGTTGAAATTTACGGCAATTATGCATTTGATACAGAAATTATTGTGGCAAGTATAAGAAATCCGATCCATGTGCTTGATGCAGCGTTAATCGGCGCCGACATTGCTACAATACCCTTTAAAGTACTTGCCAGGTTCGCTGCTCACCCATTGACCGATAAAGGCCTAAAAGCCTTTCTTGACGACTGGAACAAGGCAAAAAAGTAGTCAAATAGTATGGTCCCTAAAGACAAAATAATAAGTTGGTTGAGTCATCCCAATAGATTGACTCTATGCCGTATAGCGGCAATACCGGGCATTGTCCTTTTGTTGATGTTTCCAAACAGGTTTTGCACATTTATTGCGGCCCTTTTGTTCAGCGCGGCGGCAATTACCGATTATCTCGATGGCTATTTTGCAAGAACACGGGGACTTGTGTCTGATTTTGGGAAAATTATGGACCCGGTTGCCGACAAGCTCCTGGCTTCTTCGGCCTTTATCATGCTTTCCTCTCTTGGCTGGATTCCCGGATGGATTGTTTGCATAATTATAGGGCGTGAAATTGCCGTAACAGGTCTGCGTAATTTTGCCGTTGCAAACAAAGAGGATATTGCCGCATCCAGACTTGGAAAATATAAAACAGGGTTTCAAATAGCCGCTATCATACCTCTTTTATTCCATTATCCTTATTTTGGTTTAAATTTCCATGCAATCGGGACCATGTTTTTATGGGCGGCGCTGGTATTAACGGTCTGGTCGGGCGTTGATTATTTTATAAAGTTCAAAAAGCATCTCAAAATTTAACCTAATTTTTTGTTGACAAAATGGATAATTTTGTAAAATATCCATAAATCTGAGCGGGAATAACTCAGCGGTAGAGTGCGACCTTGCCAAGGTCGAAGTCGCGGGTTCAAATCCCGTTTCCCGCTCCATTTCTTGGTCCATTTTTTTGAGGCGGCATAGCCAAGTGGTAAGGCAGCGGTCTGCAAAACCGCTATTCACCAGTTCGAATCTGGTTGCCGCCTCCACAAAATTTGAGACTTTTGGAAAATACCCCTTTAGTATAAAAAATTTCCATGTCCATTCTAAATTTTCAAGGGCCACCGCCAAAAGTTTTGACCTTGAAAACCTCTATATTGCAACTCAATTAAAAGATATTACCGTTGTCGGACCATAATCCACCGTCTATAAAAAATCGAAACATTTCAGGCAGTGAGAGTGAGAGAATTACCGGGACATCGGCCGCTTTACAGCAGACACCTGACAGGGGCAGATAAATCTCTGAGCATAGATTATAAGGACTATTTTCTATTGCAAAAATATTATCAATTTTTTATAATTAATATTTATGCGAAAAATCGGTCAAACTGTCATTTCTTTGATAATATTGACATTCAAGATTTCTCCCTTCGGTCCTGTCTGCGTGCGGACACCTGCCTGCCGCGCAACGGCGCAGGCACGGCGCACAGGCAGATGAAATGACAAAAAGTGGACTTTTCGGACAGGCACTAATTATATTGATAATCCTGAATGTTTTGCAATGGAAGTTAAAGACCTTTCAAATGAACAGTTAGCCGGGCAGCGGCTGATGGTCGGGTTTAACGGAACCGGACTGAATAATGACCTTAAGTTGCTGATCGATACAATAAAGGTTGGAGGAATAATTCTTTTTACTGGAAATTTATCTTCTCCAGAGCAAATCAAAGACCTGTGCTTATCCGCACAGGAATATGCATTAAAATGCGGGCAACCGGCCTTATTTATATCCATTGATCAGGAAGGCGGACAGGTGGCCAGGCTGAAACCCCCTTTTACTCAGTTCCCGGGCAATCCCAAAATGAAAGAGGAAAAAGACGCCATCAACTTTGCCCGAACTACAGCAAAAGAGCTTAAAGGGGTTGGAATAAACATGAACATGGCCCCTGTCCTGGATGTAGCTCAAAAAGGGATAAACAGTATAATGGCGGACAGGGCCTTTGGCAGTGATCCTGCCTGGGTATCAAAACTGGGCGTTAAAGTAATAGAAAATTTGCAGCAAAATAAAATTATGGCTGTTGCAAAACACTTCCCTGGAATAGGACGCACTGCCTTGGATTCGCATCTTGATATGCCGACTTTAAAAACAGATTTAATCTCTATGGAATCTGTTGACCTTTTGCCGTTTAAGGCTGCTATAAAGCATGATGTGGCCGGCATTATGCTGTCACATACACTTTGCAAACAAATCGATCCTGATTGGCCTGCGAGTTTGTCGGGCCGTATCGCTGTCGACATTTTGCGAAAACAGATGAAGTTTACTGGAATTGTTATTACAGACGACCTGGACATGGGGGCAATAAAAAAACGTTTTGACATCAAAACAATAATCACGCGGATTCTGGCGGCTGATATAGATATTGCCCTTATATGTCACAAAGGTCCAACTATTGAGCTTGCATTTAATGAAATATTAAATGGGCTTAAAGTTTCTAAGCAAATAACGGAAAAATGCAAGGAATCTGTCAGGAACATACTGAATCTTAAAAGAAAGTATCTTAATTAACAATAGTTCAGGAGGTTTTACTAATGCGGGCTATTATAACCGGAGTCGGACATTTTGTTCCAACTCGAAAACTAACAAATAAAGATTTAGAACAGATGGTGGAAACAAATGATGAGTGGATTGTCAGCCGTACAGGAATAAAGGAAAGAAGGATCCTGGGAAAAGATAAAGGAACATCTTATATGGCCGTAAGAGCTGCGAAGAAAGTGCTTAAGCAGACAAATACTGCGGCAGATGAACTTGATTTAATCATTGTTGCAACATCAACTCCGGATATGCTTGTTCCCCCAACAGCGGCATTTGTTCAAAGCAAACTCAATGCCGCTAACTGCTGGGGATTTGACATAAATGCTGCATGCGCAGGGTTTGTTTATGCTTTAGCAACCGCTTCAAAATTTATTGAAACCGGAAAACATAAAAAAGTTATGGTAATCGGGGTCGATAAAATGAGCTCTATTGTTAATTATGAAGACAGAAACACCTGTCTTCTATTTGGAGATGGCGGAGGGGCTGTTTTGATGGAACCATCAAACGAGGATGACCTTGGAGTGGAAGATTTTATTTTCCATCTCGACGGCTCAGGCATAAAATACCTTAACGTGCCGGCTGGAGGCAGTCTAATGCCAGCCTCTCATGAAACCGTTGACAAAAAAAAGCACTGCGTTTATCAGGAAGGTAAAAAAATTTTTAAGTATGCTGTAACCGAGATGTCGGATATTGCTCTAAAAATTATGAAGAAAAACAAACTCACAAGCAAAGATATCAAACTGCTTATCCCGCATCAGGCCAACCGCAGAATAATCGATGCAGTAACAAAAAAGATAGGGCTTAGTGATGATCAGGTAATAATCAACATTGAAAAATACGGCAATACAACGGCGGGCACAATACCGATTGCCATGTCAGAAGCTTATCAAAAAGGGATGATGGGCAAAGGTGACTGGATAGTTATTTCAACATTCGGCGCCGGTTATACCTCGGGGAGCTTGCTGCTTAAATGGGCTATTGACTGATAAATAAGTACACATAAATAAAAAAAACCCGGAACCAGTAAATGATTCCGGGTTTATACAAATGATTTTTCGGCAGCGCCCTACTCTCCCACACAGTCACCCATGCAGTACCATCGGCGCTGAAGAGCTTAACTTCCGTGTTCGGGATGGGAACGGGTGTTTCCTCTTCGCTATTGCCACCGAAAAAAATATTTATTTATATTGGAACTTTAAACTTGATGATCTCGTAAAAAGTCGGAAAATACCACTTTTCGTCATTCCGGCGAAAGCCGGAATCCAGTAAATTCAACAACTTCTGGATACCGGATCAAGTCCGGTATGACGGTTTTGGGACTTTTTACGATTTCATCAAATTTGGGTAGTTACGATATAAGCACATAAAAGAATTTTCCTAATTTGTGTCAATTATTTTGTGGCTAAGCCTCACGACCTATTAGTACCAGTAAGCTAAATTCGTTACCGAACTTACACACCTGGCCTATCAACCTTGTAGTCTTCAAGGGGTCTTTAGTCCCGATGTTTCCATCGGGAGGGATATCTTATCTTGAGGTTGGCTTCCCGCTTAGATGCTTTCAGCGGTTATCCATTCCGAACTTAGCTACCCAGCAATGCCGCTGGCGCGACAACTGGAACACCATTGGTTCGTCCATTCCGGTCCTCTCGTACTAGGAACAGCTCCTCTCAAATATCCTACGCCCACGAAAGATAGGGACCAAACTGTCTCACGACGTTTTAAACCCAGCTCACGTACCACTTTAATTGGCGAACAGCCAAACCCTTGGGACCTGCTCCAGCCCCAGGATGTGATGAGCCGACATCGAGGTGCCAAACCGC
>CBDAFK010000142.1:0-4018 GCA_965195235.1 uncultured Desulfobacterales bacterium
GATCATCTGGTTTTTGGCATCGCGCACCACCTCTAATTCGAGCTCTTCCCAGCCCAGCACAGACTCTTCCACAAGAACCTGGTTCACCATGCTTTCCGAAAGCCCGCGCGCGCTTATTGTGCGAAGCTCTTCAACATTATAGACCAGCCCGCCGCCGGTTCCGCCCATAGTGTACGAGGGACGAATAACAACAGGATAGCCCAGCTTTTCAGCGACCTTTTCAGCATCTTCTACGCTGGTTACCGTCTGACTCTCGGCCATTTCAATTCCCAGCCGTTCCATTGTTTCCTTGAAAGCTGTGCGGTCTTCACCGCGCTCAATGGCATCTATGGTTACGCCGATGACCTGAACTTCATATTTTTTCAAAACCCCGGCATTTGCCAGCTCGGATGATAAATTAAGCGCTGACTGGCCGCCAAGGTTAGGCAACAATGCGTCCGGACGTTCAGCCTTAATAATTTCCGTCAACACTCGAAGATTAAGCGGTTCAATATAGGTTATATCGGCTGTGCCCGGGTCGGTCATAATGGTCGCTGGATTCGAATTCACCAGCACTATTTCATAGCCAAGGCTTCGCAAAGCCTTGCAGGCCTGGGTGCCTGAATAATCAAACTCACATGCCTGGCCGATGATGATTGGGCCTGATCCGATAATTAATATTTTCTTAATGTCGTCGCGTCTGGGCATAATAACTCCTTTAATTGATGGCGTCGTAAAAAGCCCCATCTACTGCGTTGCAGTGATTTTTCAGACTCTCAACATACTATATGTATGCCTTCGATCCTGAAAAATCACTACGCCTTGTATATGAAACTTTTTACTTAGCCATCTATAGTTAAATTCGTGACTTTTTACGAGACCGTCTTAATTGAATTGCTTTTTTATTTTCTCCGAACAATCTATACTTGCAATCCTGTTTTTGTCAACAAATCAGTTGACCGTTAATGACAGTTTCCTGCATTATTCCCTTGTGTTCACAGAAGGATCCGAGTAGTATAGACGCCCTGCTTGAATAAGATCCGAGGACCGGTTTCAATTCCTTGAAAGGACGGAGAACAAATTATGGAAGAAGAGATTACAGCTATTCAAAAATTGATCGATACGGCGATTGAATTCTGCGTGAATTATAGTTTTCAGGTGTTAGGTGCGATTATCATTCTTATCCTTGGGGTTATGGCATCCAATTGGGTGGCCAGGATTCTCTTAAGCCTTTTCGAGAAGAAGAAAATGGATATTACTCTATCCAAGTTTTTGGCCGGAGCGGCCAAGATTTTTGTTTTGGTTTTTGTAATTCTGATTGCCCTCGGTAAATTTGGGATTACGATTGCTCCTTTCATCGCGGCGTTGGGTGCCCTGGCTTTTGGCGCAAGCTTTGCGCTTCAGGGACCTTTGTCCAATTACGGGGCCGGTTTGACGATCATTTTGACCCGCCCGTTTGTGGTCGGGAATACGATTACAGTAGCGGGTGTCAGCGGAGTCGTGGAGGAAGTCAAACTTGCCTGTACAATTTTAACAAATGAGGACGGGGTGAAGATTACCATTCCGAACAAGCACATCGTGGGCGAAGTTCTGCATAATTCTCGTGAGAATAAGATTGTGGAAAGTGTGATCGGGATCAGTTATGAAAGCGATCCCGAAAAGGCTGTCGAACAGGTTCGTCAGATCCTGGGAAAATTCGAAGAGGTTCAGCAAACACCCATGCCCCAGGTCGGGATTCAGGAATTTGCGGATTCTTCTATCAATATCGGATATCGTTATTGGGTTCCTACGGCAAAGTATTTTCAGGTTTCCTATGAAGTGAATTCGGCGGTTTACAAGGCGCTTCAGGAAGCCGGCATCAATATCCCTTTTCCCCAGCGGGATGTGCACATTATTTCTCAGCCGGGACAAACATAGGGGGCACCGAAATCGAGGGAATGCAGCATATCTTGGCGAACGTTTGCTCTCATCCCTCATCAAACTGTACGTATGAGGGTTACAAGGTCTTTTCTGATGTGAATGGTGGGGTGCCTTCGTTATTCCTTCAGCCTTATCTTTAAAAAGCCTTCTGTTACCGTGATGTCCTCAACTCCATCCGAAAAAGTTTTCCAGAATCCACCCGTGTCCACGCCGAATTCTTCAACCAGATCTATATTTTTTATTCCTCCCAGCCAGGCATTAGGCAGGGGTATACCCATAATGGTGATGCCTTTCAGTATTACCACAGGTTTGCCCTTATCGTATGTAAAAACAACGCCGGTTCTCACACGGAGAGTTTTGCCTCCAAGTATGGGGAAATCTTCATCTACGGGCACTAGCAGCTTTGCACTAACAAGATCATCAGACAAATCAATCGCCAATTTTCTTGCAAGATCCGTATTCTTTGCCAGTAACCCGTTGAGTTCTCTTTCGGTGAAAAGAATCTCCTTTTTTATGCCTTTTTCAGTATAAGGTTCCGGTTTAAGGGTAATATTTGGATCAAACCGGTCTGATCTGGATGGCTGATTAGAGTCAGCGCTCCCATGTATTGCAATACCGGTCCCTTTAGAGCCGATATTTTCTAATTTAGCGGTCAAAACCTGTTCTTCGCGAGGGTTCAGTGTCACGGGTTTGAACTCTGATGGGAAAAGATAGGTTTTCACAACCAGGATGGTCACACCAGCGGTAAAAATAACCACAAGGACTGATAGTCCCAAGACGTGTAACCATCCAAATCGCTTTTTGGTTATCTTTGAAGCAAAGCTATGGTTGTTTTCTTCCATGGTTATACTTCCTATGATTTGTCTGTCTTTGCTTTCTTTATTTTTCAAATATTCCCTTAAGTTTGTCGGTTGTGGACTTTACTTGATCTTTGGCGCTTTGGCCGGCGTCTCCCAGTTGCTTTTTGGCCTCCTGGGTCATGGCCTGAGTGTCGGCAGTTAATTTTTTGAGTCCTTTGTTAAGAACATCGGTTACTGCCGGGGACGTAATTTTTGCGTACAGTGCAGCAAATATCTCTTCAAATGCTTCTGCGGGAGATGTACCGCCTTTTTTCTGGCCCACATTCTTGAGATGAATGTCCGGCAAATCAGCGCTTAGTGTCTTTTCACCGAGCACGGCCATGGTCAAGTTTACCTTTCCGTCTCTCAAAATAAAATTTCTGATCAGAATCTTCTTACCCTCAGCTTTTTTCTCTTTCTCAGCAGGCTTTGCAGTGGTTTTGTCCGCCCCGATAGTTTTTTTCACGTTGTTCATAATGGTTTGCAAGTTGTCCGTGCCGCGAACCTTTTCATAAGTGATTTCAGGAGCAACCACCTCGATTTTATCAATGATAATGGTATCTTTGGTGAGCGATTTTTCATCCACGTTCAGATGAATTGACTTCACGCTCATGGCCTGTGGAGATTTGAATCCCTCGGGATTTCCCAATAAAAAATCTTTGAGTTCGGCCTCTGCGGATAAAAGGGAAACCCCGACATCTCCCAATTTTACCTCGGTCCTGGTAATTTCAGGGCCGTAAGTATTGACTGCACTCTTAATCATGGGCCCAAGATTGGACAGCCCGACAACCAGCACAATTATGATGACGGCAATAAGAGCACCGCCGCCTAAAAGAATCCATTTTTTCATGCTCATCCTCCTTGTCTGCTTTTTTGCTTATAATTGCTTAATTTAGCCATCTCGATTCAAGATATAAATCTTACGGTTTTACTCAAAAACAAGTCCAAAAAATATTGAGCTTACAATCTTATCCCAAATTTTCTTATCAGGCCTTACTCCATAGATAACAAACGCCTGGCGTTTATGAAGATGGAGACCGGCAACCCTGCCGGTTTCTCCACCTTCATATAATTAAGATTAAGGATTGCAGCGTGTTTTATTGTATTAGCGTTAACTCGATTCTGCGGTTTTTGGCCCGGGGACTTGGGGACGCCCTTTAGTTTTCCAGTTTCTCCTAGAGCTCGATAGGTTTATAGTCGCTCTCTTTGGTCTCCTTAACAATGCCGCCAAGCGGATCCAAAAAGTTGTTTCGGTCAGTGTTGCCCCTAAAAATCTTAGA
>CBDAFK010000143.1:0-8613 GCA_965195235.1 uncultured Desulfobacterales bacterium
TGATTCGCTGGGAGAAATTACAGGTGTTATTGCCAACGAAGACATGATTGACATGATTTTCAGCAGATTCTGTATCGGTAAATAATGTTTCACGTGAAACATTGCTAAAAATTAAAAAACAATCACGTCTCTTTTCAAGGCGTACGCCGCGTACGCCGCAAAGCACGAAATGAAGAAAGCACGAAACAGAAAAAGCTTAGAGTGACTCAAAACAATTTTGAGTTCTTAATTGAGCATACAGCGCCACAGCGGGCTTTAGCTCACTTGTAACTTTGAGTTTCGTGTCTTCGCGCTTTCGTGATAAAAATTCTATTTGGTTCGGGTTTAGGAGTATAATTATGAACATAGACTTTTCACCATTTTTTAAGAAATACGAAGAGCTGGTAGCAATGGCAAATACCGTTTTTGAGCGCGTAAAAAAAGAATACCCGGAATGTGTAACATGCAAACTGGAGTGCTGTGACTGTTGCTATGCTCTTTTCGATCTTAGTTTGATTGAAGGATTATATATAAATTATCACTTCAATAAAAAATTTGAAGGAAAAGAAAGGCATATGCTTATCGAGAAGGCAAACAGAGCGGATCGGGAGGCATACAGGATAAAGAAAAAGGCATACAAAGATTTTAAGGCAGGAAAAAAAGAGGATGACATATTAACGGATATTGCGGAGAAACGGATCAGATGCCCGCTGCTAAATGAGCAGAATCTTTGCGCTATGTATGAATATCGGCCTATAACATGCAGGCTGTACGGGATTCCAACCACTATTGGCGGATCAGGCCATACCTGTGGCAAATCCGGTTTTGTTAAGGGCAAGCAGTATCCAACGGTAAATATGGATATACTCCAGAACAATCTTTACAAAATATCTGCTGAACTTGTAAAAGAAATTAAATCCAGGTATGTGAAAATGGCGGATATGCTTGTGCCGTTATCCACGACTCTTCTTACCGATTATAATGAAGAGTATTTTGGGTTAAAAACCGTCGAGAAAGACAGTCAAAAGGAGTAGAAAATGACAAATATTTCACCTGAAGAGGAGGAAAGGAGAAAAAAGTATATTTTTGATCACATGGCCCCGCGGCGTCAAAAGCATATCTTGAAAAAAGGGTATGAAGCATGGGATCCTTTTATCAAACCAAAAGATCCGATAGACATCAGGAAAGATGCAACAAGTCGCACAACCCAGATGCTTGTAAGCGAGTTTTTGCAGACATGCGGCCATGAAGATTATACCAACGAATTCGGAAGGGGGGCCTTTGAGATTTGCCATGGCATAATGAATAATAATGAAAAGTTTAGAGGAATGTTTGAGTTTGTGTCATGGTATAAGGAACTGTTGAAAAAGGAAGGAAAGCTTGAATGACCGGTGCGATTTAAATTTAATTAAACAGAAAGTGGCCGAAACTGTATTTGAATCAGCCAAGCACCTGACTCAACTGGATATAGTAAAAAAATTAGTAAACAGGTATTTTTATCCCAAAAAACAGATAAAACAGGCGATCAATGCTCTGGTCGCAGAACAGACCCTTGCATATACTTATAAATATGGCCATAGTTTTCTGGAAAAATCTTTTAATAAGCCTGTGCGAATATCAAAACGGGTTGTCATTAAGCCGCCGGGCATTGCATACAGGCGTAAAACCGGCGATCTTGTAATTGAGTTGCTGCAGGGAGTGTCATTTGGCAATGGTGAACATCCAACTACAAGGCTGGCAGTCAGAGGTGTCGAATATGCATTGTCTTCAGGCAGACTTTTTAATGGCTGGCAAAATACATCTGCCCTTGATATCGGGACGGGTTCAGGTATTCTTGCAATTGCGGCAGTCCTGCTTGGCATAAACAGGGCGATCGGAATTGATATTGATCCTGTTGCAAGATCGGAAGCTAAAAAAAGTATTTTAATCAACAATCTATCCAAAAGGATTAGCGTACAGAACCGGTCGCTGGATGATATTAACCAGGAGTTTTCCCTGATAACTGCGAATCTGCGCTATCCTACCCTGAAAAAGTTGTATTCCCACTTAGACCATATTACAGAACCTAAAGCAGTGGTTGTAATTTCAGGCCTTAAGACATCTGAAATGTCAGATGTTGAAAAACTCTATACACAAAAGCTCTTTAAACTGGAAATCAGTGAAGTAGAGAAAGGTTGGGGCGCAATGGTGTTTGAAAAAAACAGCTTAAAAATTTGTAAGAAGGGCTAAATATAAGGTTTTTCGTGATGAAGACTAATAATAACGAGAGGCCTGTGTAAAACAGATCTCTCGTTATGTTCATGCAGAGTTATGTCAGGTCTTGATTGCCGGTCAATTCAAAAAGCTTGCCGCACACCTTCCATGTTTCATCTTCTTTGATAACATTAATTGTTTCATCAATATGATAGGTTTTGTTAAGACGAAATATTCTAGCGACTGTCATGTATAAAGGGTTGATTGCTTTCTTTTTGCAACAGGTCAATCTGACTATGGCCTTGGAGTCATCTTTACTTAAGGTCTGGGTTTTAATATGGTAAACGGTGTTTTTCATGTAATTTAGCTCAAAACCCATTTGCCCGGCCTCGTTGGCCGTCCGTTGAATATATTCGTCTATAACATTAACTTCATCTATTGTTTGTTGTGCGTTACACAGGCGTTTGTTCATTGTTGCTTTGTCCAGCCAGAAATATGCTTTGGAAAATTCAACAACAGCTTTGTGCGGTGAATCCATTTTATCGGCATAAACAAAAGCCACCTGCAATATGAATCCTATTATTACAATTGTTGCCACCATAGATATTATTGAACCTTTATTACTTTGCGCCATTTTATTTTTCCTCCTTATTAAAACATAACGATAAACCCGTAACGAACCGAGTTCGGCAGGTTTTAGGTTAAGGCGTCAATACCTGAGTGCAAAAAAATGCGAAACCTGAGTAAATATTTTAGAATCCCTACCACATTTTATATTTGATTGCAAGATATTTTCAGGTTCATTGTAGCGTTACTTTTTTATTTTTCCCAGTTCCCGATTGACAAACACAATTGACGTGACTAAATTGATTTTGATTCATTAACAAAAATTTACAAACTCATTATCTGGTTAACCTGAGGCAGTGGACAATTAAATTTAAGAACGGCTGAAACTCGCATATAAGCGAGCGTAAAGAAATAACTTAGAGCAATCCATTTATAAAAAGCTTGCTAAAGCCGACATTATCCGACTTATAGAAAGTTTTATTCAGTCGTCGTTTTTTCTTAACGCTCACTAACATGCTCAAACAGTCAACCGTTTTAAATTTAACTGCCCGCCACATCAGGTTGTTGACAGGTTATTTTTTGAGTTTGTGAATTTTTGATATACTGTTTTGCAAATTTAATCAAACAAACAATTTTGGAATCGGATTTCTAACGCCTCAATTGGGAAAGTTGCCGTGTTGAAACTATTGCTTATAGATGATGAGGAAGGCATTAAGAAATTATTAAGTATATCTCTCAGGAATGAGGGGTATGATGTTATAACGGCTGATAATGGGCAAAGCGGTATCGAACTGTTTGAACTGGAAAATCCTTCTATTGTCTTAACAGATATTCAAATGCCCGGCATGGACGGAATTGATGTATTAACAAGGATAAAAAAGATAAATCCGGATGCAGAGGTTATTATAATAACCGGGCACGGAGATATGGAACAGGCTGTTAAATCAATACAGCTCGAAGCATCTGATTTTATTTCTAAACCTATTAATAATGATGTCCTTTGCAAGGCGCTTCGGCGTGCTGAAGCAAAGTTGAAGGTTAAACAAACGCTTAAACATTATACCTTTAATCTTGAAAAGGCGGTAAAGGAAAAGACAGCAGCGCTTGAAAAATCGCTCAAGGGAATGAAAGCCCTTTGCGATATTAGATATAACCTCAGTGAAAAGAAATATCTTGCTGAAGCCTTTGATCTTATCATCGAGCGAATCAAAAATATATTTTCGTTTGAAGAGGCAATTCCCCTTGTTTTTAACAAAGTAAAAAATGAGTTCATTAAGGTTGATGGTTATAGATGCTTGCAGATAGAGGATAAAGAAGAGATTATATCTGCAATTAATTCGATGCGTTATCCAATGGAGATCGCCGAACTGAGCGCTATGGGCTATGGCTGGTTAAAAAACTTTGAAAATTATAAGTCTTTATTCGTTGTTCCGATAAATAGAAATGATGATATTGCCGGCGGAGTGATTTTGCTTGCATCTGAGGCTAATGTTTTTTCAGGAGATGATTTACGCTTTTTTTATCTTATGCTTTCGCAGGTTGCCTCTGATATCAGAAGAATAGCGCTGAATGAGGAGAGGCTGAAGGGATTAGATGATAAGGTCGAAATGTTTTCAGGCTTTGGGGGTATTATCGGAAAGGATCATAAGATGCGCCAGATTTACAATTTGATTTTAGATATAGCCCCTACTGACGCAACTGTATTGATTCAGGGTGAAAGCGGATCCGGGAAAGAGCTTATTGCAAGGGCTATTCATTTACATAGCCATCGAAAAGACAAACCTTTTGTTGTTGTGAATTGTTCTGCCTATCCACAGACATTACTTGAAAGTGAGCTGTTTGGCCATGAGAAGGGGGCCTTTACAGGCGCTACGCAAAAGAGGATAGGGCGGTTTGAATTAGCAGACAAGGGAACCCTTTTTTTGGATGAAATTGGAGAAATTCCATTGATGTCACAGGTTAAGCTCCTCAGATTTCTTCAGTTTCAAAAGTTTGAGAGATTGGGAGGGACGGAAACCATTGGAGTGAATGTCAGGATAATAGCAGCGACAAACAAAGATCTAAGCAAGGAGGTGGAAAATGGTACCTTTCGTGAGGATTTATATTACCGTTTGAATGTTATTCCGATAAATATTCCTCCCCTCCGGGTGAGACGAAATGATATATCTCTTCTCGTTGAACATTTTTTAAAAAAGCTGAACTCACGAGGTAATAAAAAAGTAAAAGGAATTTCTTCCGAAGTCATGGACATATTGATGCATTACAGTTGGTCCGGTAATGTAAGGGAATTGGAAAATATTATTGAACATGCATTTATTCTTACCAAGGATGAATTTATCAGCGAACAGAGCCTTCCACTCAATATACGCCTTGTTGTAGACAAGAAGGAGAAGATAAGCTCTTTTCAGGAAAATGAAAGAAGATTTCTAAGTAAAGTGCTGGAAGAATATCAATGGAACAAATTGCAGGTCGCAAAAAGGTTAAACATCAGCCGGAGCACGTTGTATGCAAAGCTGAAAAAATATAATATTAATTGTGTTAATAAATGATGTTGAGAGTTTTTTCTACAGCCTGTCACAGCGGTCACAAACATCGAGGAAATTTTCTATATGTTTAGCTGGGTAAATTTAAAGGAATTCATATCAGGAAATTTAAAAATCAGGATAATATTAGGCATGAGCATAATCCTGCTTATAGTGCTGGGCACTTTTAGTTATTTTGATATGGTTACCCAGGTTAGTCGTTATACTGAAGAGCACAAAAAAATGGCTATGGAAATAAGTGATACTGTTATGAAAAGCATAGAGTATCCCATGCTTGACGGCAAAATGGACCAGGTCCAGGCCATATTGGAGAGGCTGGGCACTCTGGAAGATATGGAGTTGGTTCATCTTTGTGATGACACCGGTATTATTAAGCGTAATGGAAAAGAGCCTAATGATATCAAGAGAAAGACCAAGTCTAATATGACCCTGAAAGTATTTAAGACAGGCAAGTTAGCGCATGGCCTGGAAATGCGCCATCATAATGATGTAGACGCCAGGATACTACGTTATGCCATTCCTGTTCATAATGAAAAGGCCTGTTATAAGTGTCATGGGGATAAAAAACCTCTCCTGGGGGTGTTGTCGGTTGGTTTTAGCTGGGAGCCGATTCAGCAAAAAGTTGCCTCGGTGCGAAACCAGAATATATTTAGAGCTATTACATCAATAGTAATTGTCGGCTTTTTTCTGACTTTATGGCTTAATAAATATACCATTCGACCTATTATCCAGTTAACTGAGATTACTGATGAAATTAGCTCTGGAAAATATGCCTCTGCTTTTGAAAAATTCCCCGAGCGATCTGTATGGTGCCGGGAGCTGTTGAACTGTGACAAAACAAATTGTCCAGCCTACAAAAATAATAGCATACCATGCTGGTATATGTCAGATACATTATGCTTTGCCGAGCCGTCAGGTAAATTCCCGGAAAAATTAGATCGATGTATGAAGTGTCCCGTTTATCAGGATCATAAAGGAGATAGAATAGTTAGACTCCAGGACTCCTTTCGACACATGCTTTATAAGTTGATATCTTATGAGGAAGAGCTTAAGGCATCGGAAGCCCAGCTTGTACAGGCCGGTAAAATGACCACCATAGGCACCATGGTCTTTGGTATTGCCCATGAATTGAATCAGCCATTAAACGTTATCAAGATTGGAGGCGATTTTCTATTAAAGATAATTAAGCGGGGCGAGAAGATTGATCTCGAAGAATTAAAAACCGTGTCTGAGGAAATAAGCAGCCAGGTGGTCAGGGCATCCGGAATTATTAATCATTTACGAACTTTTTCTCGAGTATCGGGCCCCGCGCGGTCACCGGTAGATATTAATAACCCAATCAGGGACGTATTTAAAGTATTGGGACAGCGGCTACGATTGCATCAAATCGATGTTAAGCTTGAATTGCCCAAAAACATACCTCCTATAATGGCTGATCACAACCGGCTGGAGCAGGTTTTCATCAACCTGATGACCAATGCGGTGGATGCTATAGATGAAAAAGTTGAAAAGATGGGTTCAGGGGTTAAAAAATCTGTGACAATAAAATCATTTCTAAAAAATGGGTGGGTGGTAGTTACAATATCCGATACTGGTACAGGAATTTCTGACAGCAACAGGGATAAGATATTTGAGCCGTTTTTTACCACCAAGAAGGTTGGTAAAGGTACAGGGCTTGGCATGTACGTTAGTCATAGAATTATTAAAGATTATGGGGGAAGAATTACTGTTAGCAGCAAGATAGATGAAGGGACCACTTTTGAAATCAGCTTTCCTGCTGTTTCCGAAAAATCCGAGAAACAACCAAAGTAATTTAGATTAAAATATCAAAATATGCTGGGGCTTACGCAATAACATGAAGAATATTTTGTTAATTGATGATGAAGAAGGCATTAGAAAAGTACTCAGCATATCTTTAAGAAGTGATGGATATGGAGTAACAACGGCTGAAAACGGTGAACAGGGGCTCAAGCTGTTTGAGAAAGGGTCTTTTCCAATAGTTATAACCGACATTATGATGCCTGGGCTTGACGGGTTTGAAGTTTTAAAGTTAGTCAAAGAGCTTAATCCTGATACAGAGGTGATCGTATTTACCGGTCAGGGGGATATGGAAGCGGCTATCAAATCTCTTCAATTAGGCGCATCCGATTTTATAACCAAACCGGTGGGGGATCAGGTTCTTGCAGTTGCCTTAAAGAGGGCTGAGGAGCGGCTTGCAACAAAAAGGCTGCTTAAGGAGTATACCCATAACCTGGAGAATATGGTAAAGGATGCCACCGAGGAGATTAAGAGACGATATGAATTTGAGGATAAACTTATTCATCGGTCGATAGATGGGATTATTGCTACAGATAAAGAAGGAAAGAGTTTAGTATATAATCCGGCAGCAGAAAAGATTTTTGGATATACCGAAGATGAAGCCAAAAGTTTGAATACTATTAAAGACCTTTATCCGGAAGGGATAAGACAAAAGATTTTCGATATTTTATCCGGCGAAAAGAAGATTACAGAGGATGTCATTATCGATAAAGACACTACTGTTGTCGGGAAAAATGGTGAAGCCATACCAATAAGATTTTCAGGCGCAATACTTTATGAATCTGATACCACTATAGGAAGCGTTGGTTTTTTCCAGGACCTGAGAGAAATAAAACGTTTGCAAAAGGAATTGATTCAGTCAGAAAGATCAGCGGCCGTTGGTCAGACAGTAGCTGGCCTTGCCCATGGTATCAAGAATATTCTCAATGGGCTTAAAGGCGGTGTTTATATTGTTAATTCAGCCTTTGGGAAGATGTTTCATGAAGGGCATAAAGACACGGATGAAGCTGGTCAGGACTATCTTGAGGGTAAATTAAAAACAGGCTGGGACATGGTGGAGAGAAATATTAAGAGGGTTTCTGATCTTGTTTTGGATCTTCTCAGCTATTCCAAAGAACGTGAGCCTGAATATGAAAATTATGATCCGAATATTATAGCAAATGAAGTCTGCGAGCTAATGCAGGAAAAAGCAAAAGAAAATAATATTGAAATAGTATGTGGCCCTGGCAAGGATATTGGCAAGGTATATTTGGATCCAAAAGGTATACACGGCAGTCTTCTTAATTTGGTTTCAAATGCGATTGACGCTTGTATCTTTGATCCTGATACTGAAAAAAAATGGAAGGTGCAAATAAATGTTCGACAGGAGGAAGAAGGCAAAGTGGTGTTTGAAGTTATTGACAATGGCTGCGGCATGGATAAGGAGGTTCGGGACAGAATTTTTACTGAATTTTTCAGCACAAAAGGATCACGAGGCACTGGCCTTGGATTGCTGGTCACCCAAAAAATAATA
>CBDAFK010000144.1:0-16391 GCA_965195235.1 uncultured Desulfobacterales bacterium
TTTTGAATTTTTTCTATTATCTTTCCTTCGTAATTGGATTGAAATGTCTCTACATCTATACCCAGTTTTTCTGCCAGCTCTTCAAGCTTTGCATTAATTTCATCAAGGGTTTCTTTTCCGTATATTTCAGGTTCTCTTTTCCCTAACATGTTCAGATTCGGCCCGTGAATTATCATGACCTTATGTTTGCATTTTTTCTGTTTCATTATATATGCTCCATGTAAATAAAGGATTAAGGATTAAGGATTAAGGATTAATCTGATCTCTGACTTCTGATTAATTATCCTCCGATTTTTTCTTAAAATTTGCTATTGTCTTTTTATAATCAGGGCTTCCAAAAATTGCTGATCCGGCCACAAAGACATCTGAACCCGCAACTGAAATATCTTCAATATTTTCTTTGCATACCCCGCCATCTATTTCAATCAGGGTGGACAGGTTCCGATTCTCAATCATGTTGCGAAGAGTTCTGATCTTATCGAGCGTGTTTGTTATAAATGTCTGGCCTCCGAATCCGGGGTTAACGCTCATTATCACCACAAGGTCGACATATTCCAGAATCCAGTCTATTGATGAAAGAGCTGTTGAGGGGTTTAGCGCTATTCCGGCGCGGCAGCCGGATTCTTTTATCATCTGGATAGTTCTGTTTGCATGAACACATGCCTCAATGTGTACAGAAATCAAGTCTGCTCCGGCTTTTGCAAAATCCGGAATGTAGCGGTCAGGCGTTTCGATCATCAGGTGCACGTCGATCGGCAGCGATGTAACACTGCTTGCCGCCTTAACAATCAACGGCCCCATTGTTATATTAGGAACAAAATGACCGTCCATAACATCAACATGTATCCAGTCCGCTCCTGCATTTTCAACAGATCTTATTTCATCTCCGAGCCTTGAGAAATCGGCAGATAGTATCGACGGCGCAATAAGCTTTTTCATTATCATATCTCCTGCAACTTGTTCTACCATGAGTTGAAAATCTGAGTTTTAATTAGTTTATCATTTTCATATAGAAGAATCGTTGAATCATGATTTTTAGGGACTATCAGTAAGATTTCTTCACCGGGCTTTGCAAAGTTATCAAAAAGATCGATTGAAAGCCCAGAGCTGTTTAAGCGTATAAGAATATGTTTTTTTAGAAATCCATCACTTAACCTGTATCTGAAAATGCTTGC
Source organism: uncultured Desulfobacterales bacterium (assembly GCA_965195235.1). Classification (GTDB taxonomy): domain Bacteria; phylum Desulfobacterota; class Desulfobacteria; order Desulfobacterales; family ETH-SRB1; genus Desulfaltia. Next base: position 1,176 of record CBDAFK010000144.1, read on the forward strand.
CCCTTTTGCGGCATATAAATATTGCTCTCCCATCTGGTCGTGTTTTCGGTTTATGATAATATTTACAAATGTACCTTCGACAACCCGATGGCCGGATAATGGTTCCTGGCTGACAATGACATTTTTGGGTTTGTCTTCATAGGGACAAAATTTAATTTCTCCGAGTAATAGATTGTTTTTTTCGATTAAAAATATTGCATCCTCAAGAGAAAGCCCTTTTAGGTCAAGCATCATATATGCTTTTGGCCGCATACCCTTGCTCACAAGAAGATTTACATGTGCGCTACGCGTAATAATGCTGCCCGAGGAGGCGGACTGCGCGATAATCTCCTCTTTTTTGATATTTTTACTATATATTGTCGATAATTCTCCTACACGCAATCCATTTTCTTCAAGGATTATTCGTGCCTGCTGAACTGAAAGACCTTGAAGATTTGGCATTAAAATAGTTTTTGGCCCTTTTGAAATAATTATCCTGACATCACGCCCAATTTTTATTTCCGAGCCGGGTTCGGGTTCCTGAAAGATTACATGGTCTGCTGGAATACCTGAGCTGTATTCAGACCCTTTGATTTTTGCATTAAGTTTAAGATCTGTTAAAATTTCAAGAACATACAATACATTTTTTCCGACAAGATCAGGAACGACAACCGTGTCTTCACTCTTGATAATGAGTGTGAGAGTAAAGTAGGCAGATACTCCAACAATAAGGATCAATGCAATAATAAAGGTTGAAACTTTTACAATTCGTGTGATCATATCAAATCAAGAATTTCGCCAGTGAAGCTTATACCCTAATTGATGCCAGTAACAGTCCTTTTCGATAAAAAATTCTTCGTGGTAATTAATAATGAAGATAATACCTGCCGCCTTTGTGTTTTACCTGTAAGTTATACATTTTGATTGTTTCAGTTAAAGGACGGCCAAACAGAAAATCGATCATATCAGCATTGACTCCTGCCTTTTCAGCAAGCAAAGGGCGCAGGTGGATGTCATATTGGATAATATCGAGTATGCCTTCAATGGCTTTATTTCTTTTATCAGTATCTAATTCCTTTACAAAACCGTTGATTTTTTTATATGAGCATCGGGCCTGATGATCTTCGATCAGATCCCACAGCCCCTTTATTTTTGATAATAGATCTTTACGGGTCAGCCGGTTTTTTGAATAGATCCTTTCTAATTCTTCGGTATCCCAGCACTTAAGGGCTCTGCATTCAATCGGCCTGTTTTTATATATTTTGCAGTTATTATTATTTTCGTCGAAAAAGATGCACGTCCATGAATCTTTCTTTCCTTTTATTTTTATTATATCGGTGCTTGCGATCTGAAACCGGCCTTGAACATTATCAAAGACAGGTTCCCCCTCTCTGATAGTATAAATATATTTTGATAAAATAATACCCTTTTCAATCAGTCTCTTATCTTCAAGGTGAAAAGAGGGTCCCCCTTTTTTGCAACAGGTTCCGCATCGGATACAATTAGATTGTTTAAATCGGATACAATTAGATTGTTTAATGCCCGTTCCCATAAAATTATCATAGCAAAATAATTGCCCATTTACAATTACCGTCCTGTTTAATTTTGCATAATTAGATGTAATCTGTTAACCTGTAAAAAATGTTGTAACCGTTCACCGTTCACCGTTCAGGGTTCAGAGGTTACAATTTCAGGGTTAGTGAAGGTTGACAAAAGAAAAGGTAACTTTTCAATGTATCTGGCTTTAAAAACGATCAAAGGTGAAACTTACTATTTTATCAGGGAATCCTACCGTGATGGGACATGCCTGCGGAGCAGAGACCTGTTTGATTTAGGGACAGACCCAGCCCAATATATTATTTATCCGGGAGGAAATGCATTCTATATTGATGAAACAGTTGATGACAGACTCCGGACTTTAAGCCGGGATTATTCTGTTAATGATCTTGACGATATTTTCTGGTGTTTCTTAAAGCCTGAAATCAGGGTGGTGCTGGAGCCGTATCGTCACCTGGGAGGAACCTCAAGAAGAAGCAGCAGCAAAGAAAAAGAGGGAAACCGGCAAAACGAGTTTCACATATTTGATAAACGTCGTGCCCATTATTTAAGGTTTGGCCAGATAGACCAGGGAAGAATCGGACGTGTGACCCCTAAGATGTTTAATAAGTTCATAAACAAATCAAGGGATGAACTCGAACAATACTTTATGGAAATGGAAAGAGATCTTGATAGATCAGAATTCAAGGCATATGTTTATGTAATTTTTGATCTGCAGAAATATTTTACTGAGTTAATAGCAAAATCAATGCCTCATGGCCTGAATAAAAATAAGGTTGATCAATATTTTCTCGAAGAAATATGCCGGCTAAACAGTGAGAGTGATTTCTGGAGCGGAATGGATACTGATGGAAACCTGCACGAATATTTGATCAGGTATGTTATTATGTTTTTTGATAATGAATATGGCGAAAGCTCTTTTTTGGACGACTATATCCGTGACTATATAAACAGCAAAAGGGGTTATATTCCTCCCCGCAAACAAAGTTCGGTGACTCTGGATGAGGCAGGCACAATATTTGGTTTAAAAAAGGATGCTCTGAAAAAAATGAGCAGACAGGCTCTTACCAGGCTATATCGACGTATGGCTCATAAGCTGCATCCTGATAAAGGGGGAGAAAAGGAACAATTTGTTAAATTGTCAGAGGCGTATCATGAATTGTTGAAAAGCAAGACATTATAACTCAAGTTTCGCACCCTTGATTTCTATCAAAGTCAAGGCGGTAAAGGAGCCAAATTCAATTTTTCAAGCGAAATGATTCATCTGTCTTTTTTAACCAGCACACCACGACTTGTGCCACGGACAGGCACAAAGAATATATAACTTACTGAATTCATACGTGGTTTTAAGTATTGTATTAATGCTTGTTATTGGTGCCGTTGTCGAAGCTTAAGGTCTAATATTTCGCTTTAAAAATTTATTTTGGCCCTTGCCGCCTAAAGGATTTGCTAAATAAAAAGGGTGCGAAACTTGAGTTGTAATTAGTGCCTGAACGAAAATCTCAATCAACCGATGCCGATACTTTTTTTGACCCCGAGAGCAATCTTTTTCACCCTTTTCATAACTTCAGATTCGTTAATCGTTAAAAGGCGCCTGTCTTTCATAACAATTTTCCCGTTTATAATAACTGTGGTTACATCAGACCCGTTAACCGCATAAACAAGATGAGAATAGGGATTATACATCGGGGTAAGGTGTGGTTTGTTCAAATCTACGGCAATGATATCCGCCTTCATCCCGGCTTTTAGAGAACCAGCAAGGTTTTCCATTCCAAGAACACGGGCGCCGTTACAGGTCGCCATATGTGTAACAGTATGCGCGGACATGACTGTTGGATCAAGGCGTTCAACCTTCTCAAGCTTGGCCGCCGTGTCCATCTCCTGTAACATGTCGAGGTTATTATTGCTGGCACACCCGTCGGTTCCAAGCCCCACGACAATGCCATGGTCTAACATGCTGGATATAGGCGCAACACCGGAGGCAAGCTTCATATTGCTTTCAGGATTATGAACGACCTTGCATCCGCTGTCTGCAAAAATTTTTATATCCTCTTCATCCATGCAAACGCAGTGAAAGGCAAAAAATCGCTCATCAAGGTAATTGATATCTTTCAGGAAATTGGTTGCCCTTTTGCCGAATTTTTTTCTCAACTGTTTTGCCTCTGCTTTGTTTTCCAGAAAATGGGTGGCAATCGGGATGTTGTACTGGTCAGCCAAAGCCTTGGCATCTATAAGCAGGGAAGGGGAACATGTGTATAACGAGTGGGGTTCAACCACGATGTTAACCAGCGGATCATCCGCCCATTTTTCAATGAGCATTCTGGTATATTCCAGACCTTCGGCAGGTGTTTTAATATTGGGAGATGGAAAATCAAAAAGAACCTCTCCAACAAGGCATCGCATGCCGGCATCTTTTGCAGCCTTTGCTGTTTCATCTTCAAAAATGTACATATCACAAAATGTCGTTGTTCCTGATTTGATCATTTCTGCGCATGCCAGCAGACTTCCCCAAAAGGCCAGTTCTGTATTCACATTTTTAGCCTCAGCAGGGAATATATAATTGTTTAACCAGTCCATTAGTTCAATGTCGTCCGCTATTCCCCTGAAGCAGGTCATTGCAGCATGGGTGTGGCTATTGACAAGACCAGGCATAATCAGATGATTTATTGCGTCTATGTTTTCTTTTGATACATATCCTGCCTCAATTTCTTCCTGCCTTCCCACAGCAATGATGTTTTCACTGTCAATTGCAACAGCTCCATTTTCAATTACAGTGTCATTTTTATCCATTGTAAGTACCAGCCCGCCTGATATGATGATATCAACTTCAGTCATGTTATATTTGCTCCTTTCATAGCAGGCTTTGAAAAACATGAGCCTTCGATACCCAAAACATTTTTGCAGTAATTGAAAATCATATTGCGGCTTGCTACAGAGAATGTTCGACCGTAACAATTGGATACGCTTGCTCGAAAGAAATGGGTAAAATACCAGTTTCAGTGGTTTTCAGCATCAGGTATAAGGGTGCGAAGAACATCCTCTTTGCCGATGATTCCTACCAGGCGGGAGTCTTCGACCACGGGCAGGGTATGAAAATTTTTGTCCACCATCAGAGCCGCAACAGTTTCGACTCCGGTGTCCGGCCGGACTGTGACCGGCTTAGGCGTCATGGCATCCGAGACCGTAAGCGCGGCAATTTTACGGACCTGCTTTTCGATTTGTTTCGTAGATGTCAGCCGGATGAGACCGTCGAGGAAAGTAAAAATAGTGGGGATCGGCAGCTTTTTCTGCTGGGTAATAAGATCGCTTTGGCATAGGATACCTATTAGGCAGCCGTTATCGTCCACTACCGGTGCGCCGTTAATCCGGTTATCAAAAAGGATTTTGGTTGCCTTGCAAATATCCATATCCGGGGTGACAGTAATCAGATCGGTGGTCATGATATCTTTGACAATGATCATTGCTTTCTCCTATTTGAAAGGTCTCAACCTCAATAATATTAATATATTTATTATACACAAATAATATTAAGAGATCAATGGTAAAGCTGGCATGGTGACTGTAAATGACCGTAAATGATTGACACATAAACAAATCAATGTTATATTTTTATAAATATTGAAACAATATTGACGGCATCGTAAAAAGTCGAAAAATACCGTTTTCCGTCATTCCGGCGAAAGCCGGAATCCAGTAATTACAGACACTTATAATCCATGAGATTGCTTCGCTTTGCTCGCAATGACGTACTTTCTGACTTTTTACGAATTCATCAATATTGACCGCTGTTTAGCATCTAATATGTTTTTCAGCCTTTTTGCAATAACCAATAAAACAATGTAACCGTGAACCGTGAACGATTACAAAACAATTAGACCATACAAATAGGAGGATTATATGTTTGGAATCGGCATGCCGGAACTAATCATTATTCTCGTTATCATTCTGATAATTTTTGGAGCCGGTAAACTTCCTGAGATTGGAGCAGGCGTGGGCAAGGCCATAAAGAACTTCAAGGGCGCCTCATCAGAAAACGAGGAAAAAAAGACCGAAAAAATTGACGAAGGAAATAAACCCTAATCAACCACTCGACTACTCGACCAATTGCGTAGCAAAGCGGAGCTAAGTTCTTCATTATGAGCATTTGGGATCGCAAAAAACCTTCATTCGGTTTTATTTCTACAAGATTTGCTGGATTAGACGGGGTTTCGCTTGAAACAAGCAAATGGGCAGATATGCTTAGCTCTAAAGGCTGTCCTGTATATTATATGGCAGGAATGTTAGACACCGATCCAGCAGTCTCTCATCTTGCGCCTAAAGCATTCTTTAATCACGAAGAGATCGTCGAAATACAACAGGCTCTTTTCGTAGAAAAAAAACGCACCCCTGAAATCAGCAGAAGAATTCAGCAGCTTAAAGAAGAACTCAAAGTTGAAATTAGAAAATTTCATTCAAATTTTGGGTTCGACATCCTGGTTGTAGAAAATGCTTTGGCGATTCCTGTAAATATTCCGCTCGGTCTTGCGATAACAGAATTTATAATTGAAACAGAAATACCCACAATAGCTCATCATCATGACTTTTTCTGGGAAAGAGAAAGGTTTAAGAGCCCGGTTGCTGCAGATTATTTAAGAGCAGCATTTCCTCCGGTTCATCCAAAAATTCAACATGTAGTTATCAATTCTTTAGCAGGGCATAAGTTTGGAAGTTTTACAGGAGACAGTTGGACATTAGTTCCAAATGTAGTTGACTTTAAAGCTCTTCCCCCCCAAATAGATGATTATAATCGTGATTTAAAAAAGGAAATCGGTCTTGATGAAGACTCTCTGCTGGTGCTTCAGCCAACAAGGGTTGTTTCAAGAAAGGGAATCGAAACCGCTGCTGAACTTGTAAAAAGGCTTGATCACCCAAAGGCTTCCCTTGTGATAAGCCACAAAGCCGGGGATGAAGGAAAAGACTATTTAATGCGCATTGAAGAGTTCGTGAAATTGATAAATGTTGATCTTAAAATAATATCTGACAGGATCGGGTTAAAAAGGGGTTTTGACGAAAATGGCAGAAAGATTTATACGTTATGGGATGTTTATCAACATGCAGATTTTATAACCTATCCGTCTGTATATGAAGGATACGGCAATGCCTTTGTTGAATCGATCTATTTCAGAAAGCCTATAGTTATCAACAGGTATTCAATTTTTATAGCTGACATTGAACCAAAGGGTTTTGATGTTATCTCTTTTGACAACTACATAACAAAAGATACTATCGATAACATAAACAATCTGTTAAAAAACCCTGAGCGGATTGCTAAAATGGTTGAAAAAAACTATATGCTTGGATGGCGTTATCTTTCATATGAAATGCTCGAAGAAAAGATAGAGCAATTATTGATTAATTATTACGGATCTTAAAACGCCTTTACAGCCTCTTGTTTTGAATCAAAGATATCAATTACTCTATCTATCCGGATAAGCTCAAACAGTGTACGGACCGTTTCCTGCACTCCACACAGTTTAAGGCCGCCGTTTAGTTTGTTCAACTGTTTCTGGCAATACAGGAGTGCGCCGCATCCAGAGCTGTCAATAAGCTTAACGTGACTCATTTCAAATATTAACTTGTTGCTTTCATTTAAGATGGAAGTAAAGCCTGTCTTGAATTCTTCAGTATTGCTGGCATCCAGAACCTCTGTTAGCACCGATACAACAGTAACATCACCAATTTTTTCCGTGCTTAATTCCATATCAATTACCTCCGGTTAGCTTGATTTTCAAACAGGCGCAATTTTTACCATGATCTCCGCGTGAATATATTACTTCATCCACGCTATGGGTAATAATATGAAGGCCGAATCCTCCATCATTTGATCCATCAAATACCGGCTCAGGAACCGACTCTGGGTCAAATCCCTGGCCCCAGTCAAAAAACTCAAAAACAACCTCATCAGCCGACATTCTGGCATTTATTTGAATCGGTTTACCGCTGCGTTCATTATATGCATGTTTAATTATATTGGCTATAACCTCGGTAGCAGCTAATTCTATCAGATTTAATCGTTTATCATCAAGCACGGAATCATCTATTTTGGCGCAAAATTTGCGGATAAATGACCGAACCCGCTCCAGCTCTTTCAGATCGCTCATTATTTCAAGCTTATCTTGATTCGGAAAAACCGTGCTTAAAGCTTCTTTATTAATTTTTATCAAAACGCAGGTAACATCATCATCAAAAATTTCAGAATGTGAAAATGCAGCGACATCATTCCAGATACTTTTTATAAGACTTTCAGGTTCAACTCTTGCATTTGCCTGTATAAAATCTACGAGGCGTTTCTCACCATACAAACTGCCGTCAACATTTTTTGATTCTGTCAAGCCGTCTGAATAAAACACAAAAAGGTCTCCTGGTTTGAACTGAACGGAAATCTGCCTGAAGGGTTCCTTCTCCGGGAAACCAAGCGGCATGTTTACCCCCCGGAGCAGGCTGCAGGTGTTTAAATCATCATGAAAATGAATAGTCCTCATATGCCCGCAATCAACAAAGCTGAATGTATATTTAGACATATCGAAGCGAGCGTAACACAGGGTAACAAATGTTTCGAGATCCTCTAATTGATCAATCATGCCTGAATGCACAGCGGAGATAATTTTAGCCGGCTCAGGCAATTTCTTTCTACCAGACAAGCGGAGCTGTTCATTCAGAACACGCAAAAAATGGCTCTTCATGGCTGCTCCGAGAAGAGCCGCAGGGACTCCCTTGCCCATAACATCTCCAACCACGATGTCAAAACACAGGTTGCTGTGTTTAAAGAAATCATAAAAATCGCCATCTACTTTCTGTGAGGCAACTGTAAGTTGAGAAATCTGTATTCCGGGAATATCTCTGGGCGGGGAGCCCAGTAAAAGCGTCTTTTGAATTTTGGAAGCAATATAAATATCACAATCATGTGCCTCTTTGAGGGCCAGATGTGTTTTGACCCTTGCTTTTACTTCCGCGGCATGAAACGGTTTGGTGATATAATCCAGAGCCCCTACTTCAAATCCTCGTGTTTTATGCCCTGCTTCACTCATAGCGGTGATAAAAATCACAGGGATATCCCTTGTCCTGGTAACGGCTTTCAAGCGGGTACACACTTCATATCCATTCATGCCGGGCATCATGATGTCCAGGAGGATCAGGTCAGGCATATGTTTGTCTGTATATTCAAGAGCTTTGGGTCCGTTTTTAGCAATGCCCAGCCGGTAGTCATTCTTTAATGTATTCACCAGCAAGTCGATATTGACGGAATTATCATCGACTATCAAAACTAAAGGCTTAGCTTTTTTCATGGTTGTCACCTGCCCTCAATCCCTCAATCCCTTTAAGTGTTTTCAGAGCCCTGTCATAATCATAATTATTTATTTGATTTTCAAGCTTTTGGAATGTTGAGAAGTCCAGATGTTCCTTAACAGCTTTAAAATGAATATTAATCTCTTCAGGATCAGCAAGTTCAAGGGCATCGGCAAGCTGTTGAGCCATAACCCCTTTCAGGCGCTTTTTGGATATAGATGTCTTGGTTATAATTTCTTTGCCTGGTCTTGCTTCCTTTCCAAATATATTTATTATAGCATTAAAAAGGGTTGATTGGAATATTGGTTTAGTCAGAAATATGTTGATCCCCGCTTTTTGGGCATCTAACTTTTCGGCTTCTTTTCCAAAGGCTGCCATTAGAATTATCGGAATAGTCAGCTTCAAATCGTCCCTGATTATTCTTGAAGCCTCAATTCCATCCATCTTTGGCATGCGCCAATCAATGATCACCAGCTCAAACGGTTCCTTGTCTGTCAGGTTATTTTTCAGTGTGCTCAGCCCTTCCTTGCCTGATGAGACCGATTCCGGCCTGAAACCAAAAGACTCCAGTATTTTGTGCATGATAGTTCTGCTGTCAGGGCAATCGTCAACAACCAATACTTTTAAATTCTGAATATCAGGAGGCGGGATTAACCTGCGTTTGCGCTCTTTGGCCCGGCGTTTAAAAGTGGCTGTAAAATGGAAAGCACTTCCCTTGCCCAATTCACTTTCAACCCAGATCCTGCCATCCATCATTTCGACAAGCTTTTTGCAGATACTAAGCCCCAATCCGGTACCGGCATATTTTCGCGTGAAGGACACATCGGCCTGGCTGAAAGGTTTAAAAAGTTGGCAAAGATATTCAGGCGCTATCCCAACACCTGTATCTTTTACAAAAAATGCAAGTGTTACCTGGTCAGATGTTTTCTCTAAAGCCTTTGCTCCCACAATGATGATGCCGCCCTTTTTTGTAAACTTGATTGCGTTGTCCACCAGATTTTTGATAATTTGCTGGAGACGCAGCGAATCGCCGGTAAAAGCTGTTGGCATTTCCATATCCATATCAACAAGAAGTTCGATATTTTTCTCAAAGCTTTTTTTGATGGATATGTCCGTTACCTTCTCCAGCGCGGTGTCCAGCATAAAAGGCCGTGATTCCAGCTCAAGCCTGCCGGCTTCAACCTTTGAAAAATCAAGTATATCATTAATGAGTTCCAGCAAAGAATAGGCTGAAGATTGTATGATCTCGAGATAGCGCTTAACCCTGGGAGACAAATCCTCACTTAGCGCAAGGTCAGTAGCGGCGATTACTCCATTCATAGGAGTCCTGATCTCATGGCTCATATTAGCCAAAAATGCGCCTTTGGCTTCAGTGGCTGATTCCCCGGCTTTTTTTGCTTTAATCAGGTTTTTCTCTGCACGCTCACGAATGAAAACCTCTTCCGCCAGTTTGATACGAGAGGCTGACATACGCCGGTTTAGATTCAGGATTTCAATGATAAAGCCTGTCATTACTACAAATATAATCGCTGCGGATAAAAACCAGTACCAGTAGTTTTTTACAATATCTGTCAGGGTTTTTTTACCCAAATCCTTATAAGGCCCGACTTTCAGATACTTCAAACACTCATGCACGGACTGGTAATTCATCGGAATTGTCCATCCACCGGTTTGTGCGGCTATTGCCGCTGGGGAATCCGGGGGCATCTCAAGAAGCGCTATTGCAACCTTTTTTGCCAGTTCATCAGGGGTGTGTTTGACTTTTGCAAGGATAAGATTCTTCAACGTAGCGATCCGGTTTACTCCATACCTGTGTTCCAGTTCCACATAGAATGAAGAATTGGCAAGGACAAAATCTACTTTCCCATTTTCAACAAAAGAGTAAACCTCCTCAAAGTCGATCGGTATAACCACAAAAGTGTTACCCGGAATCATGGCTGATAGATATTCGGCCGTGGGCAACCATTTTTTCAGGTATGGCTCAGCTCCTCCTTTAGCCAGGACCCCAATTTTTACTTTATCATTAGCCTTAGCATTAGCATCCTCAACAAAAAAGATGTCGGCAGCAAGCAATAAAAAGAATATAGCAATTAAACCGGTTAGACAGGTTTTTTTGATCATCATTTTAGTCTCATGCTCTCCATTCATTTCACAACTCACAACTCAATGTCATTAACCTAAGGACTGTTCATTATAAAGTCCCCCTTTGAAGGGCGATTCAGGGGATGTTATTCCAATGGCTTACACCCCCCTGCGCCCCCTCAAGGGGGGAATTTGACTAAATTTTTATGTTTTCCACAATTCCTTTAATGGTTTCAAGAGCCTTGTCGTAATTATATTCGCTTATCTGTTTTTCAAGATTCTGCAGGATCGATCTGTTAAGATATTCTCTGACCGCATCCATATACTTTGCAATCTCCACCGGCTCGGCAAGATCGAGGGCATCGGCAAGCTGTTTCAACAAGGGTATGACCTTTGCCGGATCAACAGCGCCCGCTTTAAGATCCAACGGCTCTTCTTTTTCAGTATCAGCAAGAGCATTTAAAGATTCCAGCACCTGGCTCAGGGCGGTCACCACATTGTCGGCCAGATTTTTTTCCGGTGGATTTGCAGCTCCTTCCCTGCTTGCTTTTTCAAGCTGAAAGGCTGTGTCTTGCAAATCATTGGCTCCGATATTGCCGGCGCTCCCTTTGAGGCTGTGAGCCAAATGCATAAGTGATCCCCAATCTTTTTTTTCAAATATATCCTTTATATTGTTTGCGGTATCCTTATTGTTATTGAGAAATCCTATCAGTATCCGCTTAAAAACATCGGCGCTTAGATTCAACCTCTTTAAGGTATCTTGAATGTTGATTCCCGGCAGTGTTGCCGGAAGCTCTCCGGTCTCTATTGCCGGTTTTTCAGGGATATCTTCCGGTTCTCCGGCATGCGGCAGTCTTTCTTTGTGTTTTAATGATTTCCATATAGTGTGAAACAATCTGTCCTGAATGATCGGTTTGGAAATGTAGCCGTCCATTCCGGCTCCCAGGCACTTCTCCTCATCACCTTCCATGGCATGAGCAGTCATGGCGATGATCGGAAGGGATTTAAATTTCGGGTCTTCCCGAATCACTCTGGTTGCTTCATATCCGTCCATTTCCGGCATCTGGATGTCCATTAGCACGGCATCAAAACGACCCTTTTGGACAGCCTCGACTGCCTTTTTTCCATTATCGGCAATTTCTGCGACAATCCCTGCTCCTTCAAGTATCGCCAATGCTATTTCCTGGTTCGTGATATTGTCTTCAGCCACAAGAATCCGGATTCCCTTCAGGCGCTTTTTGTAAATAGATACCTTGGTAATGATAGGTATTTCCGGTCTTGTGGTTACCCGCGCCTCTTTTCCAAAGGCATCCATAATAGCGTTAAAAAGCTCTGACTGGTATATCGGTTTTGTGAGGAAACAGTTGATTCCGACCCTTTCGGCATCCAGCTTTTCATCCTCTTTTCCAAAAGCGGTCATCAGTATTATCGGGATGGTTAGCTTCAATTCCATTCTGATTCTTCTTGAAGTCTCAATTCCATCCGGCCCTGGCATTAACCAATCGATCATGATTAGTTCAAACGGTTCCTTACGAGCCTGATTTTCTTTAAGTATATTCAGCGATTCCTCTCCTGAGGAAACCGATTTCACTCTAAAATTGAAAGATTCGAGCATCTTTTGCATGATGTCTCTGCAGACCGGGCAATCGTCTACGACCAGCACATTTAAACCTTGAATATCCGGAGGGGCGATTATTTTTCTTTTCCGCTGCGTGATCTGCCGGCCGAAACTCGCCGTGAAGGTGAAAACACTCCCTTTTCCCACTTCACTTTCGACCCAGATGTTGCCGCCCAGCATTTTGACCAGTTGTTTACAAATACATAATCCGAGTCCGGTGCCCTCGTATTTTCGTGTGGTGGAGGTATCAGCCTGGCTGAAAGGTTTAAAGAGTTTGGGAATATCTTCAGGAGCTATTCCCACGCCTGTATCTTTCACGAAAAATTTCAGTATTGTCTGGTCTAACGATTCTTTGAAAATTTTCACCCCAACAAGGATTACTCCCCCCCTGTCCGTGAATTTAATCGCGTTGTCTATTAGATTTTTAAGAATTTGCTGAAGGCGGAGGGAATCGCCGATCAGGCCCTCAGGGGTTTCAGTATCGATATCCACAACGATTTCGATCCTTTTTTCCGCGGCTTTCTGGAGGAAGATGTTCATTACATCATACAGCACATCGTCTAACCAGAAGGGACGTTTTTTCAGCTTGAGTTTGTCGGCCTCGATCTTTGAAAAGTCGAGAATATCGTTAATTATCGCAAGGAGTGAATAGGCCGAGGAATGAATTATTTTCATATAGTTTTTCACTCTCGGAGCGAGTTCCTCGGAGAGCACAAGGTCTGTCGCGGCGATGATACCATTCATGGGGGTCCGGATTTCGTGGCTCATGTTGGCCAAAAACTCGCTCTTGGTCTGAGTCGCGGTCTCAGCGGCCTCTTTGGCCTTTTTTAACTCTTTTTCAACCCGTTTGCTTTCACTTATATCTCTCGCTGCTGCGAAGACCCCACTGACCTCTCCTTTCCTATATACTGTGGCATTATAAGAGACCTCAGTCTCATCGCCTGTCTTTGATTTCATCACAAGCTCAAAGTCTGTTACTTTCCCTTCCTCAAAAGCCTTTTTTACAGTCAGGCAAGCTTTTTCCTGATCCGTAAAGTATTCACAAAATCGACTGCCGATCAATTCTTTACGGGTGCATCCGGTAAGTTTGACCATCTCTTCATTCACATCGGTAATAACACCGCTTTCGTCAAAGGTAAGAAGCGCATCGAGGCTGCTCTCGATAAGTCCACGGGTGTAGGCCCTTGCATCCTCTAACTTGACATGAGATACTTTAAGTTTCTTGTTTAGCTTTTGGATCGTAAAGGTAAAAACAGACATTATTAGAAATGATAATAAGGTAAGTAAAATCAGATACCAGTAGTTTCTAATAAGATCAGAGAGGGTTATTTCGCCGAGATGCTCGTAAGGGCCTACTTTAAGGTACATTAAACATTCATGCACAGATTGGTAGTTCGCAGGTATTGTCCATCCTGCGGACTTTGCAGCTATGGCCGCAGGTGAGTCCGCAGGCATTTGGATCAGGGCTATTGCGACCTTTTCCGCCAGTTCATCCGGCGTATGTTTGAGCTCTGCAAAAGGCCATGTCGGGTAGGAACGAGTTGAGCGAGGAAATACCGGGCACTCCTCAATCTTCTCGCCGTGTTCATGAGGCACATAAAAGTCTTGCATATCAATCTTTCCTTCAGCGTGCATTCTTACCAATGTATCGGCCCTTACTGTTCCGGCATCGACCTTGCCGTCTCTTACCGCATATACGACTTCGTCCTGTGTTCCTTCTCCGAATCTAAGCTCTTTGAAGTCGCGGTATGGATCAATCCCTCTTTCTTTTAATTCACGCCATGCCATTATCCAGCCCCCAAAGGAGGTTTCATCGACGGCCATAAAGGTTTTGCCTTTTAGGTCTGTTAAATTCCGGATATCATGTCTATCGGCTTTGCAGAGAATTACCCCCTCATGCCTGGTGCATGCTGTTCCAAGGACAAGATTCTTCAACGTGGCGATCCGGTTAATCCCGTACCATTTTTCCATTTCCACATAGAATGATGAGTTGGCCAGGATAAAATCAACCTCCCCTTTTTCAACAGAAGAGTAAATTCGTTTATAACAGATCGGTACAATTTTAAAGGTCTTGCCAGAAATCCTATTGGATAGATATTCAGCCGTGGGCGACCATTTTTGCAAGCACCACTCGGGTCCTCTTTTACACAGAACCCCGATTTTGACCTGATCATCATCTGCCAGAGCAATAGATGCAGCCGTCCAACTAAAGAACAGGGCGATGGTCAGGCAGGCTGTACATACTGAGAGTTTTAAAAAATATTTAATTTTCATAGGTCTCACCTCTTAAAAGATGAACGTCCAACATATTAAAAGATGAACGTCCAATAAACCCTCTATCCGGCCAGCATAGGCAAAGCCACCTCTTTTGCTTTTTGTTTGCCGAAAAGCAGTTCCACCAATTTTATTGCAAACTCCAGAGCAGTGCCCGGCCCTTGACTTGTAATACATTCGTCATCCACAACTACCCGGGATTTAACTGCATCGGTATTATCAAGTTGATTCGCAAGGCTCGGATAACAGGTCGCTTTTCTCAGTCCTATTAATCCATGATGCTGAAAAACAACCGCTGGAGAGGCGCAGATAGCCGCATACAATCTTCCTTCGCGCTGCTGGCGTTTTAACATCAGCTCCAGTTCTTTTGAGTCGCGCAG
>CBDAFK010000145.1:0-3351 GCA_965195235.1 uncultured Desulfobacterales bacterium
ATTGATAAGATCATCATGGAGTTTATCAACAATAGCTTTTTTGGTTTTAATAGAGAAAATATATTGTTCATGACCCAAAAAGCATACCGTGGCATAAATCTAATGGATGGCAGGTTTATTTATGATAAAAATGCGCGGGAACGTCTCCATAATCATGGCCAGATGGTTATGCAGCAAACAATGGATGACCAGATTTTCAGAATTGATAAGAAGGGGCACAGAACATATCTTGCAAGCTGGGAATTTGGAGAAATCCTGAAAGAGATGGACGACAAGATATCCTATAATATTGAGGACATGGGCTATCTTACAGGCTCAATTGATTATGATAGCCTGGCGTTTGCATTAAAAAGGGGCGAACACGGTTGCAGGATGATAATGGAAGTTGTTAATAACGATCAGGAGAACCCTCAAAAAGGCGGAATGGCGGCTTTTGACAGTCTCATCAGGAGAAACGTGATGATCGAGGCTTTCCAACTTAAGGGCATAAAAAATCATGAAATAAAATATCTTAACAAGAATTTTAACCATTATCCAGAGCCGTATGAGTCATGGTCAATATTAAAGGAACATGGCTTAAACATGCATATATCCGTTAAGAATGGCTATATCTATTTCCAGCCTGTACAGGGTGACATTAATTTCCTTGTAAGCACTGAATTCTTCAGAAGAAAAGCATTGAAACCAATAAAAGCATGGAAGTCTCCCGCAACAACGCCCCTTGCAATTAAGAATATGCATATGCAGGACAAACAAAAAGGTTTTAAAGAATACGCTGAATCTGTTCTGGACCCAAAGCCTTTTTATCCGGTACTTTCTTCAGTTTGACCGAAGAAGGTAATAGTTCAGCCACAAAGGCACTAAGACACCAGGATTACAATATAATTTTCGTAGCTACTCAGGTTGTTTGGTTCAGGGTTCAGGGTTCACGGTTGGTTGCTGTAACATGCGGCACACTTTTTGAGCCAATTCACGTACCGGCTGCCACACCCCTGCCCGCTCGCCGAGCTTGCGAGGCAGACGGGTCAATATTTTCAATACGTTTAATGCTCATCGTTCTTTAACCCTGAACCCGGAACCCTGAACTCTGAACCTGAGCAGTTACCGAGGAGGTTTAAGATGAAGAAAATAGTGATCAAAACAGATTGCCCTGAAGCTGATAATGTGTTAATTGCATGTATCAGGATGGTGTTTCCTGAGTGTGAGATCCAGATACTGCCGGTGAGAATGAAAAGCTCTAAAGATGTTTCGATGGCTTTGGAGGGTGCAACTGCGCATAAGCAAACAAGTCTTTGACAAAAAAGCCGGACATGATTCTTTATTTATTGAGTACAGCACATGGGAGGCTACATATCCAACATGTGCTTTGAAAGGGTGGTTCTTTTGCTTTTTGTTACATCGCTGCATTGAACCACCCTTTTCTTTTTATCTCCGATGTAAAAACATCCGGAAAAGGATGAGGCCAGGATCAAGTTCCCATGAATAATTCACTTCTGGTTATCCAGTATCCAGCGCCAGGGACACACCTCCTTCTATTCAAGGGCGATACCATAACATTTACCCTCTTGCTGCCTTGCAATAAAAAGGGGAGAGCCTGGGTTCGCACCAATATTGGCCATGCTGAAATCACGCGGCACGAGATAATAAAGGAGGTAATAAATGATGAGCCTCCTCTTGGGAAGGACTGGTTCGATATCCCGATGGCGCGGCTTGACGACCGGAAATTCCAGGTTGTTCTACCTCTTTGTGAAGTCGGGCATTTTCAGGCCAAATGTCTGTTTTTGAGAGAAGGGGAGTCAGATCCTGTCTGGGCGGACGGTCCAAACACCGTTATTAATGTAGAGCCGGCAGACACTTGCTGTTCAAACATAATTTATAATGCTTTTGTGCGGCAGTTTGGTCCTGACAAAAGCGGGGATAACACACCTGACCGGTCAAAAAATACCGCCATTAAGAGGCTGGAGAGTTCCGGGTTTTCTGTGATTCCTCCATCCGGAACATTTCGCGATCTAATAAAAGAGCTTGATTTCATCATTGGTGAACTCGGCTGCCGGATCATTCAGCTTCTTCCGATCCATCCCACACCGGTCACATATGCCAAAATGGGGCGGTTTGGGAGCCCATATGCGGCCCTTGATTTTACTTCTGTCGATCCTGCCCTTGCTAAGTTTGACCCATGCGCCACTCCCATGGAGCAGTTCATCGAACTGGTGGACGCAATCCATGAACGCAGCGGAAAAATCGTGATAGATATTGCCATCAACCATACAGGTTGGGCTGCCGGTCTCCATGAAACACACCCTGAGTGGCTTATCAGAGATAAAGAAGGACGAATTGAGGTGCCGGGAGCATGGGGCACATTATGGGAAGACCTGACAAGGCTTGATTACACAAAGAAAGACTTATGGCGATACATAGCGGAAATATTTCTTTTATGGTGTAAACGCGGGGTGGACGGTTTTCGATGCGATGCAGGCTACATGATTCCTGTGGCTGCCTGGAAGTATATTGTTTCCGTTATCCGGGACCAATATCCTGATACGATTTTCATTCTCGAGGGACTTGGCGGAAAGATTTCTGTTACTCGAGACATATTAAGCAAGGCGAATTTCAACCAGGCGTACTCGGAGCTGTTTCAAAATTATGACCGCGGCCAGATCGAAGCATATCTTCCAGGGGCTATCGAAATATCCCAAGAAGATGGAATTATGATCCACTTTGCCGAAACTCACGATAACAATCGCCTCGCTGAACGTTCAAATACCTTTGCCAGGATGCGCACGGCCCTTTGCGCGCTTTGCTCCGTCAATGGGGCTTTCGGTTTTGCCAATGGTGTGGAATGGTTTGCGAAGGAAAAAATCGATGTTCATGACGCTACCTCTCTTAACTGGGGGGCAAAAACCAACCAGGTTCAGCACATCAGACGACTTAATACACTGTTAGCGATCCATCCTGTTTTTCATGATAAAACAGCTTTGAGATTTATACAAAACCAGGGAGAAAACTTTATTGCTCTCCTGCGCTGCCATATTCCTTCCGGGATGAAGCTTCTAATCGTTGCTAACCTTGATGATAAAAACCAGACTCTTGCCGCATGGGATCCTGGAGAGACCGGCATGGAAGGATCGGCATATCTGGATCTTCTTACAGAAAAAGAGGTGGTAATTACCGGGTCAGGTGGAATGCATACTTTTCTTTTAGAACCTGGCCAGGTTCTTTGCCTGACTGATGATAAAAACGATATTGATCTTTTGCAAAATAGAGTTTCTTCGGACTTTATTATTCCAGAGCGGATTATGAAACAGCGGCTTAGCGCCAAAGCCCTTGATGTTTTCTGTTATTATAACAGAA
>CBDAFK010000146.1:0-10558 GCA_965195235.1 uncultured Desulfobacterales bacterium
TTTATGAGTATCGGGAAATTCACGTTAAAGTACACCGAATTATCTATCAGATTGTCGATAATAACGTGTTTATTCATTGCATTTTGGACGGCAGGAGAGATCTGCAAGAACTGCTGGAACATAGAATCTTAAGATAAATGAAGAAGTCCACCTGTAACTGCTCAGGTTATTAGCCTGAAGGCTGAAGGATACTGAAAAAGTCGTATTTGGGGACAGTGTACCCTAACATATGCAACATCAGGGTGTACTTAAATGGTTAGACTATTATTGGGCTTTGTGAGTCTTTTCCTTAAAAGGTTTCTGCCTTCAGCCTATTTAGTTTCTGAACGAAAAGTCACCTATATACAGCTTCATTGGGTTTCGCTTCATTATTTGATGCATTGTAAATCCTTGATCTTGTAGGTTGGGTTGAGCGCAGCAAAACCCAACATTTTAAAGTTGCTCAACCCAACCTACAAAATGAGGGTTCCGTTCAGATTGAAATCGTTGAATGTTGAGATTTGATATCACCAATTTACAACGGGAAAGGAAAATAATATGTCTGACATCATGAGGAAAATGCTGAAGTCCGGGAAAATTCTATTTACAGGAATTATTGCGTTTTCAATTGAAAGGAATTAGGGGACATCCTACATTTACAGATTTGAAATTATGATTCTTTTACGCGTTAAGGCAAAAAGTCTGTTGTGCTATTGGGCGGTAAGAGACCTTGGTATAAGTATGGTTCAAATAGCAAGGCGCTTGAATCTCTCATTGGCCGGGGTGAGTCAGTAGGTAAAGCGAGGAGAGACAATAGTACAACAAAGGGGCTACAATCTCATCGATCCTTAAGCCTAAAACTGTAAATATGGAAATGTAAAGGGCGTCCCCCAAACCATGTAAAGGGCGTCCCCCAAACCAAAGAGTCAAAACCTGAGCCTTCGAGTTCTTGTAAGCGTGAACGGTTGTGAATGTTGCCTGTTATTGGTGCATGTATATCCCGTCACTGGAAGCGGGCGATATCTTTTACAGCACACAGGACGGTGGTAGTTTTAGCGGATTTGTAACCGAGCTGTTACTTTACGAGTTCATCAGGAATCAGTCGATGAAAATTTTTTTCAGCTTTTGAGCTGATGATTTTGAAAGACCGCCCCCAGCCATTGCTATATCTATTGTATGAAAGCCCAGAGTCTTGTAAAGGTTAAGAAGATCGGGCGTCTTTGAGCCTATTTCCTCTAAATGTCTTTTCACGGTTTCAATATCACCCCTGACAATAGGGCCGGTCAGCCCATTTACAATTCCGGCCTTTTCAATATTGGAAAGGGTTCCTTGTATCAGCGGTTTTAATGCCTTAAATGCATCCCTGTCGTTTATTCCGGCCGCCTTAATCAGTCTGAAAGAAAGATCAAGCAGGGTTACAAGATAATTTGATGCAACTACAGCCGAAGCATGATAAAGAGTCTTTGCCTCTGTTTTTATCATTAAGCACTCGGCTCCAAGGTCTGTGGCGATCTTTCTTGCCTTATTTACCGCATCTTTTTCGCCTTCAACTGATATTATTATGTCTTTAAAGGGATTATCGGCAGGTACTATTGAAGCAAAACTCTGGAGAGGATGCATTGAGCCGATAAACGCGTTGCATTTTTTTGCAGATGATAAAATAGTCGATGGAAGCGCTCCGCTGCAGTGCAATACCACTGCGTTTTTACGGAAGCCATGATGGATGGAAATGTTATCGCATGTATCGGCTATAGCATTATCAGGCGTTGTTAAAAAAACGATATCCGCTTTTTTTGTTATTTCCCAGGGAACATCGCTGATATTGTTTGTTTTAATAATATCCGCAGCTCTTTTGGCGGAGGACAGGCTTTTACTTGCAAGACCGGCTATATTGTAACCGGCTTCTGTCAGAAATTTCCCGAGCGCCGTGCCGAGCTTACCACAACCGACTATGGCAAAATTAGGTTTCATAAGGTTTTTTAATAGCAATGTTTTTTGGCAGGGAATTTACCTGCCTGAACCTCCTCTATGTATTGTTTTATTGCATTTCCGGAGGCATCGCCTATTGTGGCATATTGCTTGACAAATTTTGGGATATGCCCCTGGTTTAATCCCAGAAGGTCGTATAGAACAAGTATCTGCCCATCACAATGAGGGCCTGCTCCGATTCCTATTGTCGGGATGGTTAAGGCTTTGGTGATTTTTTTGGAAATAGTCGATGGAATGCCTTCTAAAACAACCGAAAACGCCCCGGCTGATTCAACTTCAAGAGCATCAGCCATGAGCCGTTCTTCATCACGCTGAACCTTGTAGCCTCCCATCATGTGAACAGATTGCGGAGTAAGGCCGATATGGGCCTGCACAGGGATTCCAGCGCCTGAAATTGCCTGGATTGTCTCACTGACCGCTGCTCCTCCTTCCAGCTTTACAGCAGCAGCGCCGGCTTCTTTAAGAAAGCGTCCTGCATTTGCAACCGCCTGTTTAATGCTTGCCTGGTAAGACATAAACGGCATATCACCAACGATAATAGCGAATTTTGCGGCTCTGGACACAATCCTGGTATGATATATCATTTGATCCATTGTAACAGGCAGGGTGCTCGATTCTCCCTGGACTACCATGCCCAGCGAATCTCCCACAAGGATCATATGTACTCCGGATTCGTCAACAATTTTTCCAAACGGGTAGTCATAGGCTGTTAGAGCAACAATTTTCTCACCTTTTTTCTTCATTTTATAAAGAGTTGTAAGCGTAACTTGAGATTGCATGATTTTTTACCCCTCCAAGAATATGTTTTTACCGTCAAAATATTAAAAAGTTAATAATTTGAAATGTGCACTGTCAAGGAAAACCGTTAATTAATTCTTAATAAAACATTGATATTGACTAAGCAACTATTACTGAGATAAAAATAAAAGATTACAGAATAAAGGGGTCGGCGCTGAAACATGATACAGTTAATCAGAGGTTTTAAAGACATTCTGCCGGGAGAGGTTGAACTATGGCAGCATATAGAAAAGACGGCTCGTTCACTTTTAGAGAGCTTTGGCTTTAAGGAAATACGTATTCCAATTATGGAACATGCCGAGCTTTTTGCAAGAAGTATCGGAGAAGATACCGATATTGTGGAAAAGGAGATGTACACCTTTCCCGATAGAAAAGGCAGTCTTATTACCCTCAGGCCGGAAGCAACCGCATCTGTTGTACGCTCTTATATTCAGCACAAACTATATGCAAAAGATCCTGTCCGAAAATTGTATTCCATTGGCCCGATGTTTCGCAGGGAAAGACCTCAAAAAGGAAGGTACAGGCAGTTTTACCAGATTAATGCCGAGGTATTCGGGATTGATTCACCCTTTATTGATGCCCAGCTTATCTTCCTCCTTGCAATATTTTTTAAGAAGCTGTCGGCAACTGAAGTCAAAACGCATATAAATTCATTAGGCTGCAGAATATGCCGTCCCAAATTCAAAGAGGCTCTTTCCGTGTTTTTATCTGCGGCATCAGAAAATCTTTGTTCAGATTGCAGAAGAAGAAGCAAACGGAATCCTTTAAGAGTGCTTGATTGCAAGGTACCTTCATGTCGTTTGGCTATGGAGAATGCTCCTTCCATACTCGACTATTTATGCCCTGAATGCAGCAGACATTTCGAGGCAGTAAAGCATGCTCTTGAAAAATTTAAGGTTTTGTTTGAAGTTGACAAGCGTCTGGTAAGAGGGCTTGACTATTATACACGGACAACCTTCGAGATACAGACAGGGTCGTCAGGGGCGCAAAATGCTGTTGCCGGAGGCGGCAGGTATGATAGCCTTGTCAAGACTCTTGGCGGGCCTGATCAGCCGGCGGTGGGCTTTGCAATAGGCTTAGACAGGTTTGTTGAAATGACAGGTCTTAAAGCTGAAGATTTTGCACAAAACCCAGACATATTTATAGCAGCTCTTGGTGAAAAAAGCATGTCAATGGCTTTTGAGTGGTCCTGCGCTTTTGGCCTTGAAGGAATAATTGCCGAGCTTGATTTTGCCGGCAAAAGTTTGAAAAGCCAGATGAAACGGGCGGACAGGCTTGGCGCAAAATATGTGCTGATTGTCGGGGAAAAAGAGCTTGAAGAAAAAGCGGTTATTCTGCGGAACATGACAACCAAAGAACAATTATCGATTCCTTTGGATAATTTGGTTAAAGCTGTTAAAGATAAAATTAGTGTAACTATTCAGGTAGGCACAGAGGGGCAAAGGCACAAAGGCACAAAGAAAAAATGAAAATATATAGGGATCTGCTTGTTTGGCAAAAATCGATGGCTTTAGTTACTGAAATATATAAGATTTCTAAAGGGTTCCCCAAGTTTGTGCCTCTGTGCCTATTAACCTGAGTAGTTACAAATTAGTTAGCAACATTGAATGTTGAGAGGAGTTAAATAATTGACGGATTTACTTGGAGAAATGAGAAGCACCCATAACTGCGGTGAACTAAATGCCAAACACATCGGCAAAAAGGTTGTGCTTATGGGATGGGTGCAGCGCAGAAGAGATCATGGAGGGGTTATTTTTATAGATTTGCGGGATAGAGAAGGCATTACCCAGGTTGTCTTTAATCCTGTAATAGATAAAAAGGTGCATGAAAAGGCTCATGCTATCAGGAGTGAATATGTCATTGGTGTGCGCGGAATTGTGGATGGAAGACCCGAAGGCATGGTCAATCCGGGCTTGCGAACCGGCGAAGTTGAAATTGCGGTTGTTGAACTGAAAATATTAAATACAGCACAAACACCTCCGTTTTTAATTGAGGAAAAGATTGATGTTTCAGAAAGTATCCGCCTGAAATACCGTCACCTTGACCTGCGACGTCCCAGGTTGCAAAAAAATATTATTTTAAGGCACAAGGCTTCCGCCTCGGTGCGCCAGTATTTGAATGCAAATGGTTTCCTTGAGATTGAAACCCCTTTTTTAACGCGCAGCACACCAGAAGGGGCAAGGGATTATCTTGTCCCCAGCAGAGTAAATCCAGGGCAGTTTTATGCCCTGCCTCAATCACCTCAGATATTTAAGCAGCTTTTGATGATATCGGGATTTGACCGTTATTACCAGATTGTTCGGTGCTTCAGGGATGAGGATCTCAGGGCAGACCGTCAGCCCGAATTTACACAGATAGATTTTGAGATGTCCTTTGTGGGTGAAGATGATATTATGGGCATCTCTGAAGGTATGATAAAGAACCTTTTTCAAGATGTCCTTGAAATGGAAATTGAAATTCCATTTCCCCGCATTACATATGCAGATGCAATTTCACGTTTTGGTCTCGATAAACCGGATACCAGGTTTGATCTCGAGCTGAAAGATATCTCCGATATTGTAAAAGGGTCAGGCTTTAAGGTCTTTTCAAGTGTTGTGAAAAAAGGGGGAATAGTTAAGGCTTTGAATGCAAAGGGCTGCGTTGATTTTTCACGAAAGGAAATCGACAATCTTACTGAACTCGTCGCCATTTACAGGGCTAAAGGATTAGCTTGGATAAAGATCAGGGAAGATAAGTGGCAGTCTCCGATAGCAAAATTTTTTACTGACAAAGAAAAAGAAAAGCTGGCTCGGCGTCTAAAAATGCAGCCCGGCGACCTGATTTTTTTTGTTGCTGATGTGCCGCAGATTACAAATGAAGCTCTTGGGCAGCTAAGAAACCATCTCGGGAAGAAGCTTGGCCTGATAAATGAAAAGGAATTCAGGTTTGTGTGGGTTACACACTTCCCTCTACTGGAATATGATGAAACAGAAAAAAGGTATCAGGCTCTGCACCATCCATTTACAGCCCCATTTGAAGAAGATTACAAATTGCTGGACACAGACCCTCTTGCCGTTAAATCGCGTGCTTACGATCTTGTTTTAAACGGCTGTGAGATTGGAGGAGGAAGCATGCGTATTCATCAAAGGGATATGCAGGAAAAGATTTTTGAAGCCCTGAGTATGGATCGAAAAACCTATGAGGGAAAGTTCGGCTTTTTGCTTTCAGCCCTTGATAGCGGAGCGCCGCCGCATGGAGGCATTGCTTTTGGTTTTGACAGGCTGGTTATGATTTTATGCGGCCAGCCATCTATCCGGGATGTTATACCGTTTCCAAAGACGCAGAAGGCAGCGTGTCTTTTAACAAACGCACCTGCCAAAGCTAGCAAAGGCCAGCTTGATGAGCTGTCATTAAAGGTAAAAAGGCTTGAATCATAAATTTTTCTAAGACGATTTTTCTTGACTTTAATTTGACTTTTTAATAATTAAAATTCTTTTAAAAATCTGATAATCCATTGTAGTCCCGCTTTTTCAGCGGGATTAACCATCGGGTTATTGATTATTATTAATCCCCAGTAGCTCAGTTGGCAGAGCGAGTGGCTGTTAACCACTAAGTCCGCGGTTCGAGTCCGTGCTGGGGAGCCAAAAAATATAGGCCCAACTATCTAAGTTTGGCCTTTTTTATTTGAAAGTATCATATGTGGTTTGTATACTGGCATTAATCCAAGGGGCCAAAGTGAGCTTGTCCCGAGCAAAGCCGAGGGAAGTCCGTGCTGGGGAGCCAACAAAATCAAGCTCGGTCAAATTCTGACCGAGCTTTTTTATTTTAAGAGTATGTATGTTAGCCCCGATCCAAGCTTCCTTTTAATATCGTCCGCACCCATAATATTACTCCGGCAATCATGCTCTTCTGACCCCTTCAGCCTGACTACGCGAGTAGCCCGAAGATTCTATACAAGGCAGGATTATAGTTGCTAAATAAAGAGTTTCTGCTTGTGGTGAGGCGTGAATATGGTATAATATTAAAGATAATTGAAGCTCCTCGCTGCTTGCGGCGGGGAGCTTCAACCTCAGACAGAAGGATCACGTGACCAGTCATAGTATTACAAAAAAAAATAAAGCCCCATTTCTTCAGACATATGAAGAATGGGGCTTTTTGTTTTATAGGCCAGTATGTGAGACTATGAACAAAAAAAGATTTAGCTGTTCTATTTTTGATGATACAAACTTAAAAACTGAGGAGAGTCCCGTAAGTACGAGCTGGAGAAATACATGCCAAGAATCAAAAAGAAAAAAACCTGATTATAACGGATTTTGGGGAGCTCTAATTTCGGCAGTCCGAATGCAACGCCCTTATTTTACAGAATTTCGGGTTGGTGTCCTGAGAATAAGCGTTGCCTGAAAGGAAATATATGTCTGAACATCGACCGAGATATACTCGAATCAAGCCAGCATCACTGTTTTGTGCCTTAATAATTTCAATAGGTTATCTGTTCCCCCCAATCCGTTATAATCAGTATAATTGCAGTATTATCAGGCAGTAGCCTTGATGTCAAATTTTTAAGAGTTATGCAATTTTGATGAATTCGTAAAAAGTCGTCACTCCGGTGAAAACCGGAGTCCAGATCGTCTGCAACTGCTTGAAAAGACTGGATAGCGCTAAAGCTTCACTACGTGCCCGGCTTTCGCCGGAATGACGGAAAATGGCATTTTTCGACTTTTTACGAGACCATCAATTTTAACACAATCAAAAAAATGAGGAACCATTTAACATAATTGTCTTAGACCTGTATAATAAATTTATGAAAGATGCCAAATACATTCAGTTTCTGCAGCGGGCTTTGCCACGCCTGCGCATGAGATGGCCGGGTTTCCGCAAGGTGCGCAGGCAGGTCTGTAAGCGCATCAACCGGCGTATAAGGGAGTTGCGACTCAACGATCTGGAGGCATACAGTGAATATTTACAAGTTTATCAGGATGAATGGATTTATCTCGATAGCTTATGCCGGATTTCTATTTCGCGGTTTTACCGGGATAAAGGTGTGTTTGACTGTATAGGGGATAAGGTGCTTCCAGCATTGGCGCAAACGACTGCTAACAGCGGAGATAAAATCAAATGCTGGAGCGCAGGATCTGCTTCAGGAGAGGAGGCTTATACCATTGCGCTGGTCTGGCAATTTGTCCTTTCATTGGATTATCCTGACATGGATATTCAAATTACAGGCACCGAAGTAGATAGCAACCTGCTTGAACGTGCGGAAAGGGCATGCTATCTCCAATCCAGCGTAAAGGATTTGCCTGAAAAATGGCTTTCTCAGGCATTTAACCGGACAGGCAAGCAGTATTGCCTTTACCCGGAAATCAGGGAAAAGGTAAATTTTATTTCACAGGACATCAGGCTGGCAGCGCCTGATGGTCCTTTTCATATGGTATTATGCCGTAATCTGGCCTTTACCTATTTTGATATGAGCCTGCAAAAAGAGGTTTTAGGGAGGATTTTCAACAGCCTTCTCGACGGCGGTGCGCTGGTTATAGGCAATCACGAATCACTTCCCGGAGAGGTTACATATTTCCGAACATGGATATCCAATATGGGGATATATCGCAAAGCTTTCATATAAAATTAACCATAGATCGGCAAAGATTTGTTGTTAATAATTGTTTGCTGATTTAACTAAAATTGAAACATATGATTTAATGTGATTGAAGGGGTTAAGGAGGGTTTAATAAGGGGTTGGTGAGCGACGCTACAATGAGGTTGGCGCTCCTGATAACAGGATTACTGGCATTAATGCCAAGTCCTGACGCCCCGGACAAAGACCTCAAACCCGGTATTGGACTTCGTAGTCACCGCTCACCAAAAAATAAAATACCATAACAGTCAGTTTAATCAAGTCATTTTTTGTTTTTTAATGGGCAGGTAAAAAGAGACGTTTTCTAAAGGCTGGAATTTATATTTTTTTGGTACGCCCGGCAGGATTCGAACCTGCGACCTACGGATTCGAAGTCCGGCGCTCTATCCATCTGAGCTACGGGCGCGTAAAAAATGGGGTGAGTGAAGGGACTTGAACCCTCGACCCCCAGGGCCACAACCTGGTGCTCTACCAACTGAGCTACACCCACCATATATCACCTAAATTGAGCGATTTTTGGCTCGATCTGCACTGATCTCTTGCGCATCAAGGATTCGCGAAAATTCTCGACATATCCACGGGTATGCCTGCGGTTTTCGCAAACCCTTATGCATCAAGATCTCAGCATTTCTTCCCCAAAAATTGCTCAACTTAAATATAAATAAAATTATCATATTACATTATGCATTTCAAGTAATTTTATTATGAACATATTCTTTACCTT
The DNA here is from genome assembly GCA_965195235.1 of uncultured Desulfobacterales bacterium. Lineage (GTDB taxonomy): Bacteria > Desulfobacterota > Desulfobacteria > Desulfobacterales > ETH-SRB1 > Desulfaltia. The sequence continues at coordinate 9,102 of CBDAFK010000146.1, forward strand.
TGGTTGGTTTTTTGCCATAATTTTTTTAATTAACACCCCACCCTGCCATCCCCTTCAAGGGGGAGGGTTTGCCTGCCCGCAACGCTTTCGCTTGCGAGGCGGACGGGGGAGGGGGTGAAAAAAGGATAAAATTGATGAAAAAAGATAAAATTTTTTTAGATCAAGAAAGCAGAGGGAAAATATTCGTACAATCAATCCTTTTGATTATCTGGTTCTTGTGGCCTGCCTGCTACGGGGTGGCGCAAGAAACGCTTATTTCAGGAAAAACAATGGGTACAACCTATCATGTAAAGGTTGTGACCGGATATTCTATAAAATCTAAAGGACTTAAAGAAAAAATTGGCAACCGGCTTAAAGAGATAAACCAGAGCATGTCCACATTTATAAAGGGCAGCGAAATCAGCAGGTTTAATAGATTAAGTCTCGTAGGCGAAAGATTTTATGCTTCGGATGATTTTCTGCATGTCATGATTGTTGCTAAAAATCTTTATAAACTATCAAACGGCGCATGGGACGGCACTATAATGCCCCTTGTTAATCTATGGGGCTTTGGCGACAAGGAAAAAAAAGGAAGTATTCCGAAAAAGAAAGAGATAGACAGGCTTTTACCTGAGATTTGTTTCGAGCATATTGAGATTCTTGAAAACAGATATCTTGTTAAAAGAAAGGCTCCAATATCTGTTGACCTTGCATCCATTGCAAAAGGGTATGCAGTTGATCAGATTGCTGATTTAATTAGAACAAGCAGGATACAAAACTTTATCGTGGAGATTGGTGGCGAGGTATATGCTTCAGGCTTCAGGCAAGACGGCAAGCCCTGGAAGGTCGGCATCAACAGGCCTGATAAAGATGCCCCTTTTGATCAGGCATATAAGGTTGTGGTCTTACATGACAGAGCTCTTGCAACGAGCGGTGATTACAGAAATTTTCTTGAAATATACGGCAAGAGCTATTCACATATATTTGATCCAAAAACAGGCTGTCCCGTTTCTAACCGTGTTGTAAGCGCTTCAGTTGTTGCGGACAAATGCGTATTTGCAGATGGTCTTGCAACTGCGCTTATGGTTATGGGCGCTGAAAAAGGGGTTCAGCTCGTTAATACTATAGATGGAGTTGAATGCCTGATAGTTGTGAGGGAGAAAAACGGATCATTGACGGATCATTGTTCACAGGGATTTAATTAGTGCCTGAACGAAAACTCACCTATACCGTTTCGTTGGGTTTCGCTTCATTATTTTATAAATTGTAAATCCTTGATCTTGTAGGTTGGGTTGAGTGTAGCGAAACCTAACATTTTAAAATCGCTCAACCCAACCTATGAAATGAGGGGTTTCCGTTCAGACACTAATTAGTCGGTTATTGTAATAGGTTATTGTATTGACAACAAAATAAAACTGCTGGTAAAAGTTCAGTTGTCTATTTTTTTGACAAGATTAACAGGTATTACTAAAAAAGGA